>JADLDG010000030.1 GCA_020846775.1 Nitrospirota bacterium | reverse complement strand
TCACAAAAATGGAGATTGCAGTGATTATGAAATTGTAGAGAGGTTTGTGGTGCTTTATTGTCATTATATATCTCTGACCTGTTATCATGTTTGTAAATAAGGTCAGATACCTAAATGTCGGTAATTGGGTTGGTTTACATAACATAAGCAGATGAAAGCTAAATAACAGCCATAACAACCCGAGCAATAAGGATAGTAAACTCCACATGAGTTCAATGATGAAGAAAGAGTTGACATTTTAAGTGTTAAGTTTAGAATATGGAATAATAAGGATTGATAAGGTTATTCAAAACTATAATTTATCGGAGCCAATATAATGGAAGACTTTCGTAAATACTTAACAGTACGACAAGTTGCATTAAAACTCGATGTTACAGAAGAATGGGTGCGGGATCTCATCGCCCGCAAAGAAATTAAAGCCGTTAAGATCGGGCAGTGGAAAATTAAGCCTGAAGACATGGAAGAATTTATTGAATCAAGAAGAAATATATGACAGTACATTATATCGCCAATATAACAGCAGGTGCCTTATTGGTGTCTGAAAGCAGAAAGATTGCAGATATGATGATCCGGAAGGTTTCAATTGAAGAATGGAAGGATGCTGTTGAAAATAAGAATATCCTGCAGAAGCTGAGTGTCTCATCATCTAAAAGAATCGCATCATTCATAAAGGCTCGTTTATGGTTGATGACTCCGGAACTTTGGGAAATGGTTAGGGACGGAGATGCAGTCCTTGCAACGCAGGCCATCTTCGCCGCTGCGATTAAGCATTGCAGGATTTTAGGGGATTATTTGGATATTGTCGTTCGCGTGCAATTCAGGAAGATGGAAGACAGGCTGACACCGTTATTATGGGATGAGTTCGTTATCTCATGTAAGCAAAGAGACCCTCTTATGGAGGATTTCCCGCCATCTACTGCAAAGAAAATGCGCAGCGTGACACATAAGATCCTTGCGGAAGTTGGTTATTTACAGAGTCCACATACCTGGAAACTAAAAAGGATAGTGATTGTACCTGAGGTTATGGAATATCTGATCCGGCATAATGAAGAGTATGTGCTTAAATGCATACAGGTGAATAAATAATGACATTCCAGGACCGGCTGAATAAGATATTACCGGAGGTAACAAGCGATGGATTTTTGAAGAGAAATAAACTAAGCGGTGATATCCCTTTTTATGTCTTTGATTATCTTCCGGAAGATGAATTGAAAATGCGTGAGCATATTTTATTTATGGAAGAGAGGATTAAGAAACAACACTCAGGTATTAAATTTATGCATGTCAGATTATTCAATCTGATGATTGAACATCTCACGGAACGTGGGACCATCAATAAGGCGTATGATCTGGAATGCGGGAAAGGATCGGCGGCATTGTGGAAGGCAATATCAGCGGCTGTTAAGCCGGAGCGGTTTGTAAATATCATTGCAGAGAAATATAATCTTTCGCAATGTGACCTTGTATTTATCAGCGGTATTGGCACTATCTGGCCCTGGGTCAGGGCTCATTCACTACTGAATAATCTGCAAAGCATTACCGGTAATGCATCGGTTGTACTGTTTTATCCCGGGAAATACAGCGGTCAGTCTTTTCGATTATTCGACCGGCTTGGGGAGGACAATTACTACAGGGCCTTTAGATTGGTTCCTTAAAAAACGGAGTCATAATGAAAATCAAAGCAATTTTCAAAAAAGACATCTTTCGTGCAATTAACGGCGTTATCAAGGCCGAGCAAAAAGACGAGGCATCTATATATCAGGAGCTTGACGAACTTGTGCTGACGAAGGAGTTAACCGGCCATCTTGACCGATTCTTCTCTGTATACGCTGATACGGTTGACGATCCCATAAGCTCTGACGCCGCTGGCAAGGTAGGCGTCTGGGTATCCGGTTTCTTTGGATCAGGAAAGTCGCATTTTATCAAAGTTCTTTACTATTTATTTGCAAATACGTCCGTGAAAAAGGACGGCAAAAATAAAACCGCATTACAGTTTTTTGAAGAAAAGATAAGTGATGCCATGCTGGCCGGAACCGTTAAACGGGTTGCTGGTAAAGATATAGACGCGATCCTGTTCAATATTGACAGCAAGGCAGATCAATCCCGCGGTCGCGATGCGATCCTGTCAGTCTTCTTAAAAGTCTTAAATGAGCTTCAGGGCTACAGCCCGGATCATCCGCATATTGCACACATGGAACGGTATCTCGATAAAAAGAACAAGTTAGATGACTTCAAGCGGGAGTACAGGGCCCTGACTAACGAAGAATGGGATGACAGAAGGGTTGACTGGCAGTTTAACCAGGACGAGATCGTAAAATCTCTCACGAGAGTGCTTGGCCAAAGCGAAGAGTCGTGTCATCGTTGGATAGACCACGCTGAGACGGATTTTTCCCTGACGGTAGAGAATTTTGCCAGGTGGGTAAAAGAGTATCTTGATGCTAAAGGCCCATCGCACAGGTTATTTTTCTTTGTAGATGAGATCGGTCAGTTTATAGGTAGTGACGGGCATTTGATGCTAAGCCTTCAGACTATCGTTGAGAATCTGGGGGTTGCCTGCGCAGGCAGGGCATGGGTCGTCGTTACCTCTCAGGAGGATATTGACACTGTTCTGGGATCTCTTAGTAATGCCCGTAGAAATGATTTTTCAAAGATTCAGGGCCGGTTCAAGACGCGGATCTCCTTATCAAGCTCAAATACAGACGAAGTCATTCAGCGTCGGCTTCTGGAAAAGAACGATGACTGCGTTGCCGGGCTGAAGAAACTATATACACCCAATGCCGATATCTTGAAAAATCAGCTTACCTTTACTCCGGATACCGGTATGACCCTTCTGTCCTATAACAATCCCGATGAATTCGTGAGCAATTACCCTTTTGTCCCCTATCAATTCAAGCTGATTCAAAAGGTATTTGAAACGATCCGCCGCGCTGGAGCCACAGGGCTGCATCTATCCCGCGGAGAACGCTCCATGCTGGATGCGTTTCAGTTCGCGGCCCAGCAGGCAGCCTCAAAAGACACAGGGGTCCTCGTGCCGCTTTACTGGTTTTATCCTTCTATTGAGAGTTTCCTTGATACCGCAGTCAAACGCACGATTGATCAGGCAAGCCAGAATAAGACGCTCCATGAGTTTGATGTTTCCATACTTAAGGCGCTGTTTATGATCCGCTATATTCAGGAGGTTAAAGGAAACGTAGATAACCTTGTCACTTTATGCATAGAAGGAATTGATGAAGATCGTCTTATCCTCCGCAAAAAGATCGAAGAGTCCCTTTTAAGGCTTGAAAAGGAAACGCTCATCGCCCGAAGCGGGGAGAATTATTATTTCCTTACCAATGAAGAACAGGATGTCAGCCGTGAGATCAAGAATACGGACTTGGGCTTTGGCGATGAAAGCCGCGCATTAAGTAAAATAATCTTTGAGGATATTTACCGGGGCGAGAAAAAACATCGTTACGTAAAGACCGGGAAAGATTTTGATCTCCTGCGGATGTGTGATTTACAGGTCTGCGGCGGACGTGTTGAGCGGGGCCTTACTATTTCCGTTATCTCTGCTTTTTATGACGAATATTCTTTTTATAATTCGCTCCGATGTATCGGGGAAAGCATCAACGATAATGGCTGCATTGTCATCAAATTACCGGATAGCGATCTTCTGGGGAAAGAAGTACAGACATTTCTGAAGACAGATAAGTATGTTGGTCATAAGTACGAAGGCAACCCCGTGATAAAGCGTATCCTTGATGAGCGCAAGTCCGAGAATCGCGAGCGTAAGGGTAGGATCATAGAGCTCGTCAGAGAACTTTTGAGTCGGGCGGAATATTACATTAATGGCCTGGAATGGCGCGCAGACGCAGTAGACCCGTTTATTGTGTCGAGTAATGCCCTGGATTATCTCGTTGACAACAGCTTTTCCAAAATGGGATACATTGAACACCCGTTCACTAATCCTCAGGCAGAGATCCCGTCAGTGCTGCGCCATGATGATACTGCGCAAAAAGTGTTTGATATGAACCTTCCTGACAATAACCCGATGGCAGCAAGAGAAGTGCGGGATTATATCTCATTATGTGCCCTGCAAAGTAAACAGATGGTTGCAAGCGATATAATAGAACGCTTCGCCGCCCGTCCATATGGATGGAATGAGTGGGAAACAGCGCTTATACTTACCAAGCTATTTTGTCTTGGAGAAATACAGTTTATCTTTAGCGGAGGGAATCTTGAGCGCCGACGGGTGGAGGAAGTTATCATGCGGACAAGTAACTGGAAAAAGGTAACGGTTCGACAGCGTAAAGTGGTTGACCTCGCCCATATTGAAAACGCACGCAAATTGGGCCAGGAGGTATTCGGACAAATGGGGCCTGACAAGGAACTGCCGCTTTATCAGTTTCTGAGGCAGAAACTGGAAGATTGGCGGGAGGCCATAAACCAGCATAAGACACTTGCCGGGACAGGGAAATACCCCGGGCTGACAGATATTCAGGAGATAGCCAGATTGGTTGAACTGCTATTAGACGGTCATGACAGCGTTGAGTTAATAGAGCGATTATTAGAAAACCGTGACGGACTTATAAGCGCCGCAAATACATTTAGTGATATAAATGGTTTTTATACCAAACAGCGGCCACAATGGGATGAGCTGCGTGATGCAATGTCTCGATTTGAGATTAACAGGTACGATCTTGAAAAGGGCGAAGATATCAAAACCGCATTGACAAGGATGCGGGAGATTCTAAATGCACCGGCACCCTACGGCATCATTCGTGAAGCCGCCTCGCTGATTCAAAAGGTGGGTCAAGCTAACGACAAGTTACTTGCCGATGCGAGGGATAATGCAAGCAGGGTCATAACCACTCTTACAGAGCGATTTGTTAAAGAAGCGCAGGATCTTAAGGCTTTACCTCAGGATATAGAACGGGCCAATAGGGCTTACATAGCAGTTGGCGAGAGGCTTGAGAGCGACGAGAGTATTGCAAACATCACCCGGTTTGAGGATGAGGCGAAGAATATCTTTGAGGCAGAAATGAATCGCGTGGCCAAAACAGTCTCCAGAGACGCGGACAGTCCACGGGTCAGGGAAGTGCAGATTGTTCATGTCCGCAACGAGTCAAGCAAACCCTACCTTGAATCTGATGCAGATGTTGATGAGTTTATAGATAATTTAAGCGGAAAGTTAAAAGGGGCTATTAAAGAAGGCAAGCGGATAAGGGTTGAATAATGAATAAAAGCAGGCTTAAAACTTATGCCCCTGCGGCGCGGGAAGAGTTCATAAAGGCGGTCACTGATCGGGCACACTATTATGGGATCTCTAAGGAAAAGGCCGAGCCCTGTACTGTCCAGGGCGATTTTGCCTTTATTGGCGGGCGGGCATTTCCAAAAGGGATTGCGGCTGCCCGCAATCTCCTGCTTGACCAGATTAAAAAGTCCTCCTTCCCTCAGGTTATTGAAGAGGTTGCCTACACATGGTTTAACCGTATCGCTGCCATCCGTTTTATGGAGGTGAACGGCTATCTCGCCCATGGCTATCGCGTGCTAAGCCATCCCGAAGGCCATGCTGAGCCGGAGATTCTTGAGAAGGCGCAATTTATTGAGCGGCTGGACGGCCTTGAGAAAGAGGAGATCATCAGGCTTAAAATGGAGGCCGGTAAAGATAATGAATTATATCGCAGGCTTCTTATAGCCCAGTGCAATGACTTAAATGCGGCCATGCCGTTTCTCTTTGAGCGCCTTGATGACCCGACTGAGCTTCTTCTGCCGGACAATCTCCTCAACACTGATTCTGTTATCCGGCACATGGTAAGCGAGATTCCGGAAGATGACTGGAAAGAGGTTGAGATCATCGGCTGGCTCTATCAGTTCTACATCTCTGAGAAAAAGGATGCGCTTATGAAGGCGAAGAAGGCGTATAGAACTGAGGACATTCCGGCGGTCACCCAGCTCTTTACGCCGAACTGGATTGTAAAATATATGGTGCAGAATTCGCTTGGCGCCAAATGGCTTGCCACCTATCCTGCTTCAGGGATAAAAGAAAATATGGAGTATTACATTGAGCCGGCGCCGCAGGATGAAGATGTCAGGGCCAGGCTCAAAGAAATCACCCCGGAAGCGATTAATCCGGAAGAGTTGACGGTTTTAGACCCGGCCAGCGGCTCAGGCCATATCCTGGTTGAGGCGTATGATCTCCTGAAGCAGATTTATCTTGAGCGCGGATACCGCGAAAAAGACATCCCGGCGCTCATCCTGACCAGGAACCTTTTTGGTCTGGAGATTGACGAGCGTGCTGCCCAGCTTTCCGGGTTTGCCCTGATGATGAAGGCAAGGGTGGATGACAGGGAGATATTCAGGAAAGACGTTAGCCCCAACGTTATATGTATAAAGAGCGGCAGTGGCATGGTAGTGCACTTCAAAGAGGCAAAGGAATTAATCGCGCTGTTTGAAAATGCCAGTACATTCGGCTCACTTATAAGGGTGCCTGATGATTTAAAAAGAAAACTGCCGGAGATAAAGGAAATAGCTGACAAGATGAAATCCGGCGACATGCTTGAGCAGAAAGAGGCAGAGGTTGTTACTGGTTTATTAAAGCAGGCAGTCTTATTGTCAAGGCATTACGACTGCGTGATTGCCAACCCGCCGTATATGGGTGGGAAGGGAATGAACGCTACTCTTAAGGAGTTTGCGAGGAGTCAATATCCGGACACAAAATCAGACCTGTTTGCAATGTTCATCGAGCGTGGGTTTGAGATGGCAAAGGATGGAATCGGTTATAATGCAATGGTGACGATGCAGAGCTGGATGTTTCTGTCTTCGTTTGAAAAGATGCGTTATAAAATGTTTGAGATGTCAGCCATACGGAATATGGTTCATATGTCCAATGGGGTGATGGGTATAGCATTTGGAACTAATGCAACAGTGTGGATTAATAAGAAGATTCAGCAATATAAAGGCAGCTTCTCTTTTGTAGATTATAGCGACCTGATAGAAGAGAACATCCCCAGAGAATTCCCAATCAAAAATGATCGCCTAAAAGATGCGTCTTCTGACGACTTCAAAAAGATCCCCGGCTCGCCAATCGCGTATTGGGTGAGTGAGAAGATTAGGTATATATTTGAAAATAGCAATGTTTTTGAAACCTATGCAACACCTAGGCAAGGTTTAGGTACTACAAACAACGATGTTTTTACAAGGTGTTGGGTTGAGGTTAACAAATACAAAATCAACTTTGGATGTAAAGATAAGAAGGAGGCCTTACAATCTCAAGCTAAATGGTTCCCTTATTCAAAAGGTGGAGGATTTAGGAAATGGTACGGAAATGACGTTGATGTTGTCAATTGGGAATATGATGGGCAAGCCATCAGAAAAGCTCTGATTGGTAAGAATCCAAACATACCAAGATCTGAAACCCATTACTTTAAGGAAGGAATAACTTGGGGGCTAATTACAAGTGCAAAGTTTAGTGCAAGATATTCAGTTGAAGGAGGGATATTTGATGTAGGAGGTTCTAAGGCGTTCCCACCTAAGAATCTTATTCATTATTTTCTTGGGTTGCTAAACAGTAAATTAACAGAATTGTTCTTAATAATAGTAAATCCCACTCTCAACTTCCAAGTTGGCGATCTTAAAAGAATTCCAGTGGTGGGTATTGAGAATATAACGCAACAAATCAAACGGATCATTGAGAAAATAATTAATATTGCAGTCATGGACTGGGACGCATTCGAAATATCGTGGAATTTTAGAGAACTGGCGATATTACGTATGAATGATAGCGATGGTAAAACTTTTAATGCGTATCATAATTACCGTATTTACTGCCATCAAATAACCGATCAAATGAAGAAGCTCGAAGAAGAAAACAACCGCATCTTCATCGAGGCATACGGCCTCCAGGACGAGCTTACCCCCGATGTCCCTATCGAGGAGATCACGCTTTTTGCTAACCCGCACTACCGCTACAAAGGCGATCTTACGGATGATGCACGTGAGACTCGCTTCAAAGAAGATACGATGAAGGAGCTTATCAGTTACGCGGTTAGCTGCATGATGGGCCGATATTCTCTGGATATACCGGGCCTTGTGTATGCCCACACAGGGAATAATGAGTTTGACGCGAATAAGTATGAGACGTTTCCTGCTGATGAGGACGGCATCATTCCCATCACCGAGCGCGAATGGTTTGAGGATGATGCAGCGTGCCGGTTTATCAGGTTTATTGAGACCGCATGGGATAAAAAGGGTCTGGATTCCAATCTGGATTTTATCGCTGATGCCATAGGCAGGAAATCCGGAGAGTCAAGCCGTGAGGTCATCCGCCGGTATTTTGCTGATGGTTTCTTTAAAGACCATTGCCAGACCTATAAGAACAGACCTATCTATTGGCTTTTCTCAAGCGGCAAGGAAAAGGCATTCCAGGCGATAGTCTATCTGCACCGCTATAATGAAGGCACTCTGTCCCGTATGCGTACTGAATATGTACTGCCGCTCCAGACCAGGATTTCACGGCAGATAGAGCATCTTGAAAAGGATAGAGATGCTGTGTCAGGGAGTGCTGCGAATAAGATCCAACGAGAGATAATCGAATTGCGAAGACAGCAGGCTGAGCTCCTGAAGTTTGATGAGCTTTTGCGCCACTACGCGGACAAAAAGATCAGGCTTGACCTCGATGACGGAGTCAAGGTCAATTACGCAAAATTTGGTAGCCTTCTGACTGATGTAAAAAAGATCTCCGGGGTAAAAGAGGAAGAAGATGCAGCTACCGATTAATATCAACGATTTATTAACTGCGAGAACCGTTGAATGGGAGCGGTTGGAGTTTAAAGCTGGATGGAACCCGGAGGCTGTGCTTCACACTATGTGCGCCTTTGCCAATGATATTCATAATCTTGGTGGTGGCTACATTGTTATTGGGGTAGCAGAAAAAGATGGGCGTTCTGTATTGCCTCCTAAGGGAAGATACCGTAACCGCAGAATAGGAGAGTTTTTAAAAGAACTTGATATGACAGAGGGGCGCGGAACAGGATTTCCGAAGCTTTTGCAGGCAATAAAAAGAAACGACTCTCCTTTGCCGATTTTTCATACAGATGAAGATCGCACTTATTTCCTGGTAGAATTGCCCATTCATCCAAGGTTTCTTGAGTTGCCTAAAGTTACAGAACAAGTCACACCCGAAGTCACACCCGAAGTCACACCCGAAGTACTGCGTTTATTAAGTGTATTTAAAGGAGATATGGACAGACGGTCATTACAGAATAAATTAGCTCTTAAAGCGGAGAAAAATTTCAGGTTACTATACCTGCGTCCAGCATTGGATATAGGGTTGATTGAAATGACGATACCTGACAAGCCTAATAGCCGTTTGCAAAAATATCGGCTAACTTCGCATGGCAAAAGAATGTTGGAACAACCATGAATATTGAACGTATAAAAGAAAGACTGGCAGAACTGTTCTTAAAACACAGGGTCGTTTTCTGGAATGATCCCGAAAGAGAGTTTGAGGAAATGTTACCCTCTATGGGGTTTGATGGCCCGGATGGAAATGACGACATCAATATCCTGCGGCCTGAAATGATCGGACAGTTAAAGACCAAGGTGATTATAGAGCTTGAGAGGCCAGGTGATAAGTTTCTTGTATATTCTGCCGCCGAAATCCCGCGGCCTGAAGATGATTGGCTTCTTGATGTGCGGTTATACAGCTATCAATTTTATGCGGATACCGCATCCATGATTGTTGAGGAGCTTGGATTAAGGACCCATTCTTTGCGTGAACACATAGCCAAACGAAAGAAATTCTTTGCCAACAGGCAAAGGATGGCTCAGCTAAAAAAAATAATTGCGCCGGGGGATAGGTCGGAAGATATTGACAGGAAGATACTGGCAGTGCTGGTGAAGGCGGACAGTGACCGCTTTTTTGATATAATTCACTCATTATATACCTCCTTTCCATTTGAAGAGGGGCTGGACTCCATACCTGCAAGATTCGTTGATATACAAAAGATGGAACTGGAGGATGTGTTCTGGAGATTTGCGAGGGAGGCCTTTGGTTATCAGTCTGAACAGCCTAACACGAGACATCTCCTGACATGTCTTCTTGTGAGTGATCTTCATATCTCTATCGGCCCTGCCCTGCCGGAGAATGTACGGCAGTTTGTATTACCCGGTAATTTTGGACGTGATGCCGCGGTCTGCATGAGTGAGTGGCGTGACAGCGTAAAGATGGCTGCATCGTATGATTGTCTTTCTGAGATGGTGGCTGAGGCTGTCTGCATTGAGCGATATTTGAAGGACGTCATGGATCTGGATAATGATGATAAGGTTTTTGATGCGATAAAAGGAGCTGTCACATTCTTTGCAGTGGAGAAATTATGTGCCGGCAGGATCAAGACTTACGTCCGTGAGCATCGGGATACGTTAGATAAAGATTCTATCATTTCTTTCTGCCGTCTCCGTCAGGAAAAGCACTGGGCAAACCGGCGGCTTGGCGATGAATATATTCCAAGGGAGGCGTTGTGGTCGGTCTACGAAGCGATTATTGCCGCGACAACTTTTATAGACAGGAAAAACAGTTTTCCTCGCGGATTCTCTTATGCGAATTCAAAAGGGATTTTTGATGCATACATCACGGATCTTCATGAATTTGACCGTCAATATCGTCTTTTTTCCGAATATGCGGGCATCGCAGACTCCAAAGGCTGGGCAGTGCTCAAAGACCTCAAGGATGAGATGGAAGACTTGTATCAAAACTGGTTTCTTGAGACCCTGGCGATTCTATGGGAAGAAAAGGCAAGTCTGGATAATTGGTGTATTGACGGTGTAACCAATCAGTATGACTTCTTCGGGAAATATCCTGAACGTAAGGCCGGTGATAAAAACGCGGCAGTTTTTGTAATTGTCAGTGATGCTCTGCGTTATGAGGCGGGTGTTGAGGTCAGCGAAGCCCTTAATGGACGATATCGTTTTAAGGCCAGGATAGAGCCGATGCTTGGATGTGTCCCTTCATATACAGCACTCGGTATGGCGGCTCTTCTGCCGCATACGCGTTTAGTAATTTCAGACAAGGGTGATGTACTTGTTGATGGTAGACCATGTGCAGGTATCGAGCAGAGAAGCGATATATTATCTGTGAAGAAGGGACTTGCTATAAAGTGCGAAGATTTAATCCGCATGAGCCGGGAGGATGCTCGGGAACTCGTGCGCGGTAAGAATATCGTTTATGTATATCACAATACGATTGATGCCCTGGGTGATGACGCCAGGACTGAGAACAAAACATTTTCCGCAGTGCACAAGGCTATTGATGAAGTCTGCGATATAGTCTCTTTTGTAATGAATCAGTTGAATGCAAGATTTGTCTTTGTTAGTGCGGATCACGGGTTTATCTACAGTGAAAAATCCCCGGATGCGACAATTCGTAACACAGGCCGGGACTCAGACATAAAATTTAACGGCGAGATTTTCAAAACGAACAAGCGTTTTATAACCGGGAAAAAGATCTCAGGAAATGAGGATGTTCATCGCGGCAATGTCTCTCTTACGGCCGGCATTTCATCAGAAAAGGATATGCAGTTCGTTGTGCCTAAAGGGATAAGCTTATTCTATTTTACAGGGGGAGCGCGGTACTTCCATGGAGGTATGAGCTTGCAGGAGGTAGTGATCCCGGTTATTACGGTCGAGCAGGTGCGGGGCGATGAAAAAGACAAAACGCGGGAAAAGACTGTTGGATTGCAGGTTCTGGGGCAGGACCATCGTATTACGACAGGAAGGCATAGGTTTGAGATTATTCAAACCGATGCCGTGTCTGAAAGGATCAGGGCAGTTACTTATAAGATCGGGATTTATGCAGGCAATGAGCCGGTAAGCGATATACAGACCCTAAAATTCGACAGTGTATCTCAAGAGATGGTTGACCGTAAGAAAGAAGTTGTCCTGACATTAAAGAACATGGCATTCCCGGTTGGTAAGCAGTATCGCCTGATATTCCGTAATGCTGCTACTGATATTGAAGATATGTCAATCCCTGTGAGGATAGACAGGGCTTTTACCAGCGATTTTTAAGGGAAGGAGCACTTGATGAATACGGAATTGGATAATCTGCTTAATAAACATTTTGGCGGTAAGGTTGTCCGAAAGGACTTGACCAAGAAAATCAAGGAAGGTGCGAATGTGCCGGTGTATGTCCTTGAGTATCTTCTTGGGCAGTATTGCGCGTCAACTGATGATTCGATCATAGATGACGGGATGAAGACCGTCAAGCGAGTGCTTGCCGAGAACTATGTGCGGCCTGATGAGGCGGAGAAGGTCAAGTCCATTGTCAAGGAAAAGGGCGGGCTTAAGGTGATTGATAAGGTGACGGTTGCGCTCAATGAAAAAAAAGACATCTATGAAGCGGTTTTTTCTAATTTAGGGATAAAGAATGTTATTGTGCCAAGTGACACGGTTAAGAAATATCAGAAACTACTGGCCGGTGGTATCTGGTCAATAATAAACCTGCGATATTTTTATGAAGAAGGACAGAGTGTATCGCCGTTTATACTTGAAGACATCAAACCTATCCAGATGCCGAACATGGACATGGAGACTCTTTTTGAAGGACGCCGGGCATTTACTGAAGAACAGTGGGTGGATGCCCTCTTGCGTTCATCCGGAATGGAGCCTACTCTCTTTGTGGAGCGGGTCAAATGGCATCTGATAGCCCGGATGATACCGTTCGTTGAGAATAATTACAATGCGTGTGAGCTGGGGCCGCGTAATACCGGCAAAAGCCATTTATATAAGGAAATCAGCCCGAACAGCATTTTAGTCTCAGGCGGCCAGACAACAGTGGCCAACCTGTTCTACAATATGAGCCGGAGGCAGATCGGGCTTGTGGGTGTGTGGGACGTAGTAGCGTTTGATGAAGTAGCAGGGATATCTTTTACTGATAAAGACGGAGTGCAGATTATGAAGGATTATATGGCGTCAGGCTCTTTTGCCCGAGGGCGGGATCAGATAAACGCCAATGCCTCAATGGTTTTTGTGGGTAATATAAATCAGCCCGTGGATACGTTGGTAAAAACGAGCCATCTGCTATCGCCATTCCCTGAGAATATGATTGATTCTGCTTTTTTTGACCGATTCCATGCGTATATTCCGGGATGGGAAATACCCAAGATGAAGCCGGAGTTCTTTACGAACAACTACGGTCTTATAGTGGATTATCTGGCAGAGTATTTACGGGAGATGCGAAAGCTTAATTTTTCAGATGCGATTGATAAATATTTTCGCCTGGGTCGGGATTTGAATCAGCGCGACGTGATTGCTGTGAGAAAGATGGTGTCAGGGTTGTTAAAGCTTCTTTATCCTCATGGTGAATATGATAAGGCTGCAGTTGCCAGGTGTTTGGATTACGCGCTTGAATCAAGGCGGCGAGTTAAGGAGCAGCTTAAGAAGATAGGCGGGATGGAGTTTTATGACGTGCATTTTAGTTATGCAGATAAGGAAACCAATGAGGAAAAGTATATCTCCGTTCCTGAGCAGGGCGGCGGTTTCCTCATCCCTGATGGGCCGATGAATCCCGGCACCGTGCATACCGTTGTTCGCGGCAGTAACGGGCATTTGGGATTGTATAGGATTGAGATTCAGATGAGCCCCGGTAATGGTTCGGTTCGTTTTACAGGTCTTGGATCAAACACCGCGGCTAAAGAATGTTTGCGTGTGGCCTTTGATTATTTTAAGGCAAATGCATCGAGAATAAGCGTTACGCCAAAGGCCGGGGATCACGACTTTCATATTCATGTTGTTGAATTACATAATTCCGGGCCAGCAGAAGCATTGACTTTGACAGCAGTCGTTGCGCTTGCCTCGGCGTTGATGCGAAAATCAGTTCAATCGCAAATGGTCATTTTAGGCAGTATGAGTTTGGGCGGGAATATAATTCCTGTAGAAAACCTGGCAGAGGCTATGCGTGTGGCTCTTGACGCTGGCGCCAGGAGAATACTTATCCCATCCAGCAGTGTCGGAGACTTTCAAACGGTCCCCGGGGAACTTTTGTCCAAGTTTCAGAACAGCTTCTATGCTGATCCGGTTGATGCGGTGTTTAAGGCTATGGGGGTTGAGTGAGTTTTCATGCGAATAGAGGTGTATAAACATTGGATGATCTGAAGAGAGAACTTAAAAAAAAACTTCCTACGAGCTTGTTGCCCCTTTTAGATAAACGTGATGGAGCTGCGCTACTAGCTCAGCAATTACCTAAATTAATTTCACCAGCACAAATTGCTACAGTAGCGGATGAGCAACGAGCCTGGGAATTAGTCGGTTTATTCTATCTTAACCAGAGGCGATTTCATGAAGCTCTGTCAATCTATGCACAGATGTACGACCATATGCTTGCCGCACAGGAAGAGATGGAGATTTGGACACATAAAGGAATGCCCCTTGTATGGATGAGCGATTGCTATTCAAAGATGGGTTTAGAAGTTCTTGCAAAACGTTATCTGATGTTAACCCTTTGTGAGGATGCTATACGCGAAAACGGAATGGTATCGCCTGGTACAAGCGGAGTTTATTTCCGGCTGGTTTGGGGATATGGCCTGCCTGATCATGAGTTAAAAAGATATGCTGTTAAAATAGATGAGTTAAGTAAAACGCATACAACTGATAGTCTTTATCCTGAATGGATACTTCAAGAGCTTGACCAAAACTGGATGACTGCTTTCCCAGCCCCTCAAGAAGCGACGATCTATGCTGTAAACACTCGATATGTTCAGAAGCTAATTTCCAAGTTGGGGGAAACGACAGGCAAAACGTTAGAGTTACTTGCAGAATATATGCTCTCGTGCATGCCAGGTTGCAGAACAAAACGTAGGCAGAGAAGTGGCTCTACAGACTACGATATAGTTTGTTCAATGGAAGGTATTGAGATGGATTTCCGATCAGAACTCGGACGGTATTTTGTGTGTGAATGTAAAGACTGGGCAACACCTGCAGATTTTACAACTATAGCTAAATTCTGTCGCGTTCTGGATTCGACAAAATCAAAATTTGGGATATTATTCTCAAAGGGAGGAATATCCGGTAAGGGTAAAACAATTTATGCGGAACGCGAACAGCTTAAAGTCTTCCAGGATCGTGGTATGGTTATTATCACCATAGACGAGGATGATTTAAACTACATTGCTGCCGGTGGTAATTTCATTTCTTTACTCCGGGAAAAATATGAAAGGGTCAGGCTGGATATTAATGTGTGACACAATTAAATCTTCCTTATCGTTTATAGACAAATGAAAAATATTCTTTTCATAATAGATTAAAGTAGAGATTGGTAGGTTACATACAAGGCGAATAAGACATAACAACAGCAAGGTCTAATAGCCCCCCGGCCGAGGCGGTAGATGGGGATCACTGAAATTATAGTTCTGAGCTAATATATCGGTTGTCAGAGTGTGATAACAGGGAAGCCACGGTCAACCTCCCTAAACCAGACAGAGGTCCGGCTGAGAAAATGCTGTAAAGGATAAGGTCATAAAAGGCAATGCTTTTATCAAAGAAATCTGGATGGAAAGGCAAGAAACAGGGATGAGTATAGAGCGGCTAAAACGATTGCTCAGACAGCGTGAAGACATTCGCCTCGAGTTCAAAGAGGCCAAGGCCGAATTGCCTGAGACCCTTTTTGAAACCATCTGCGCCATGTTGAACAGGGATGGCGGAGATATCTTGTTGGGCGTCGCCGATGATGGCGCGGTCAAAGGTGTAGAACCTTCAAAGGTAGAAACGCTTAAGACCAATCTGGTCAACCTTTCAAACAATGCCCAGAAGCTTGATCCCCCCTTCATACTCTTTCCGTTGGTGCATGATATTAAGGGGAAGATCATAATTCATATTCAGATGCCGGCAAGTTCGCAGGTACACAAGACCGGTAATGTCGTTTACGACCGCAGCAGCGAAGGTGATTTTCGGCTGACACAACCCCACCGGATTGCCGAACTTGTCAATCGCAAACGGGTGCATTACACCGAATGCGCAATCTATCCATTCTTGCGGTTTAAGGATTTTAAACAGGAGCTATTTCCGAGAATACGGAACCTGATCCGGAGCAACAATTACAACCACCCCTGGCTGACCTTGAATGATGAACAGATACTCCAAAAGGCAGGTTTGAGAAGGCATGATACAGATACAGGCAAGGAAGGATACACCCTTGCAGCAGCTCTCCTTCTTGGAAAAGATGAAGTAATCAAGAGTATCCTGCCTCACAATAAAATTGATGCGCTAGTCCGGAGGGTCAATACAGACCGTTATGATGACCGGGACTACATAGACACCAATCTGATTGACTCATACGACAGGCTAATAGATTTTACTGTTAAGCATCTGCCGGACAAATTCTACATGGAAGGCGACCAACGGGTAAGTCTGAGAGCTAAGATATTCCGGGAAGTAGCGGCCAACCTTATAGTGCACAGGGAATATACCAGCGCCCTTGCTGCTACGTTCATTATATACAAAGACAGGGTGGAGACTGGAAACGCAAACAATGCACATGGTGAAGGTCCTATTAGTCCAGATAGTTTTACCCCTTTTTCCAAAAATCCTTTGATCGCCAAATTCTTCACCCAGCTTGGGCGGGTGGATGAACTTGGTTCCGGTATATTGAACGTCAACAAGTACCTGCCTGTTTATACACCCGGCAAGAAACCTCAATTTATAGAGGGTAATAGTTTCAAGATGATAATTCCGTTGGATGAAAAGATGATTGCTAAGTTTACTGTATCAGATGGTACAGTAAGTGATAGAGTAAGTGATAGAGTAAGTGATAGAGTAAGTGAGGGTGTAAATGAGGGGATAATTGAGGGTATTAGTGCGGGTGTAAAAAGTAAACTTCTAAAATTAGTACTTGCTGTAATGAATAAGCCGCTTCAAAAAGCTGATGAACTGGCGATAGGATTAAAGGTATCAGTACCTACAGTGAACCGCTACATCAAGATATTAAGAGTAATTGAAGTTATTGAATTTGAAGGCCCGCCTAAAGCCGGTGGTTATGTTTTATCAGCACAATTTACAAGGGAAATTGAAATATGAGCAGCAATGCATCCGGCCTGAACCTATGAAAATCATTGCTGACCCTGCCTGTGGTACAGGCGGTTTTTTTCTGGCTGCTTATGATATTATAGCAAAACATGACCTGGACAAAGTGCAGAAACGATTTCTGAAATACAAGACCTTAATAGCCTTGACGCCACATGGTTGAAGGACACGTCCCTGGCAGACCTCGGCCACCTGCCGGATCCCGACACACTGGCCGCTGAGATCATCGAAAATATCGAGGCAGGGCTTACGAACTTTAAGGAGATATTGTCATCATTCAGGGGATAAAGAGGGCGGATATAAAGCCGGGAATGATTGTACGGGTGGTAACGAAAGAGGACCAGCGTTCTGGAAGGCTGACAGAAGGAGTCGTTAATGATATCCTGACAAAGTCACCTTCACATCCACATGGCATCAAGGTGCGCCTTGAAAGCGGCATTGTTGGACGGGTGAAAGAAATCATTGCCAAATAGCAGGTTCAGGCACTGAAATGGTATGCAATCCATGGCCGGAGAGGAAAGTATGAAAGACAAAGACGAAATAAAAGAAATCGTAAAAGATAAATATGGACAGATTGCAAGACAGTCTTCATCATCCTG
>JADLDG010000029.1 GCA_020846775.1 Nitrospirota bacterium | reverse complement strand
ACTGCAACTGCCGTTTCAACTGTCCCGGCAGTATTCATAGGGGCCCCGTATATATCAGGATTAGTCGCATTATTGCGGTAGTCCTGCCATACAACAAGGTAGCGGCTTATCGGTGTGGCTGAACAGGTTCCGTCTGTATATGCAACATCCGGATACATCTGGCCGCTCCCTGCTACAGTGGATACTGCTACTGTAGCCCCAAGGGTCAGGTTAGCGGCGCCAGGGGTCACAAACCTGCCGTATATATCCGCGGACGTAGTCGCCCCCTGTTGATAAACGATCAGGGCATTTGCCCCATCAAAGGCTGCGCGAGGATAACGCTGAAGTGTGGCTGCCGTATTTGCTACTGATACCTGCGTTCCCCAGGTATAAGTCGGAGTGGAGGTAGCAGTAAGCAGGTTGGCCGAAATATCACCGTTAGTATCCACCCCGAAGGTCTCCCATGTGAGGAGATATTTGGTGGTGGAGAGGGAATAGAGCTTCGGTGCAGACCTTGGCTCAGTATTGGGGGTGATAGTGCCGCTGCTTACCGTTGCTGTAGGGTTAGAGGCAGTTGCTGCTGCATGGGTGTTCCTGTTATATGTCTGCCCCCAAAATGCATTGAAGCTGGTTGCTCCTGTAGCACTATTGCGCCCGTAGACCACATAGTAATTGTTATTGAGATCGCAACAGGCCACTGTCGGATAGGCCAGGATCCTATTGGTACCGGTAAGAATAGCAGTGGAAGTTCCAATTACGCCTGCTGTCGTGACCGTGTTCCGGTATATATGAGCAGTAGTAACAGGTGCAGTTGTGTCATTCCACATCATCCATACTACGATAAATCTTGAATTGAGATTGTCATAGGTTACAGATGGGAACTCATCATCTCTGTTTGCCGTATCTCCAATAGTCAGCGGGGTGGCATCAAGGACTGTTCCGGCATTGCTCACCCTCACCCCTCGAATGGCAGTGGTTCCTGTCCCGGTTGCATTCGGGGTACCCGATTGCCATACAATTAGATAGTTGGTCCCATCAAAGGCAATGGCAGGATAATTGTCTGTCGTTGCAAGGTTATCTACACGGATGTCTGCACCCAGGACCGGATCTACAATAACAGGGTAGTCCGCTTCATTTAACCATTTCTCAGGGACTGTAATTGTCAGGCGTGATCCTTCATATTGTGGTGACAGAGTAATCCTCTTCCCGGAATTATCTATAACGACAACCTTGCCATAAGAGGTAACATATTCACCATCCTTACTGAAAAAGTCAATTCCTCCATTTTCATTACTCCTGTGAGATAACTGCGTGCTCAGCTCTCCATGAATTATCAGGTCTCCTGTCTTGTCTGCAAGGGCTCTTTCTATAACCCAGCTTTGCTCAACCCCGTCCTTCCTGACCTCATAGATTTCCTTTACATGAGGAGTCCTTAAATAGGTGACACTGTTTTCCTCAGATATTAAAGATGATGAACCGTTTAGAGAAAACAGTTTATCTGCTGCCTTAATAGATACCAACCGGAATTGCAGTCTGTTATCCTTTTTGCCATGTTCACTCTGTTTCTGGTAGTAAGTTATAGCATCAGGGGTAAACTCTACCCGGTAAGCGGGATCCTCGACCCAATAATTATCAGGTGTGCGGTGATTGACCTGTACCATATGATTCGCTTTATCTATGATTCTGGACAGATCGAAAGGCGGCTGTGGCGGTTGAGGTATTTCAGAAGATTGTATGTTAGCGTATTGGCCAGGTTCAGTTACCTGAACTTTTGATGCATCTGCCTCATTTATTGAGACAATCAGCACCATAGGCAACAAAACCAGACAAATCAAGCCTTGTGTTTTAGATACTAGTCTCTGGAAGTTCCTGACCACGTTCCATACGTGATATTTCATGTTATCCAGGTCCAAGTTGTTTAAATTCATGTTGTATGAGGTCCTTCCTCAAGTTAAATGTTAGTATCTCATATAGGCTCCTTTGCTCTCCGGTTAGTAATATTTACACAGTTAAATCAATTAGACATATTTCGCAATAGACATGCCAAATCAATTATTGGACTTTAGGTACAATACATTGAGTTGCTATCGCAATTTATCCATATATATAGTGGTTACGGGTGACCTTTTTATATTATAAGACATATCAGCTTTTTGTAGAAAAAAGAGCCATTTTAGAACGTCTTTATTTGAAAAAAATCGTAACTATATGAATATACAGACTAATCAAGTCTGTATACTGTTGACACAGAAATATCACTTTTAGGCGGGGATTTAATGGAGTATAATGTCTTCCCGACAAATGTTTTTAAAAAATCTAAATACCCGGTATATTATATGTTTGTCTCTTTTATTACCTGTACTCTCCACATTATCATGTACAACGGGTAAGCGGGATAAAGACCACAATGTATTCAGGATGGCTGTATCCTCAGAGCCACCTACGCTTGACTGGAACCTTGCAACTGACAGCATCTCCATCCGCATAATTGAGAATATAATGGAGGGTTTGACACAGTTTGATAGGGATCTGAAACCGGTGCCAGCCGTGGCAAGCGAATGGAGTGTATCCGGTGACGGAAGGACCTACATATTTTCCATCCGGGATTCTGTCCGATGGAGTGACGGCAGAAAGTTAACTGCCTATGACTTTGAGTACGGATGGAAAAGGCTGCTCAATCCGGCTACGGCATCTCAATATGCATATTTTCTGTATGACATAGAAAATGCCTATGAATATAACAGCGGCCAGATAAAGGACCCATCACTTCTGGGGGTAACTGCCCTCGATGAAACAACATTACAGGTCCGGCTGAAGCGGCCTGTCGTCTATTTCCCCAGTATAACCGCATTCACGGCAACATTCCCTCTGCGTAAAGATATTGTTGAGAAATATGGTGACCGATGGACAGAACCGGGTAATATCGTCACTATAGGTCCATTTAACCTCAGCGAGTGGAGACATGAGTACAGCCTTACACTCACTGCCAGCAGGAATTATTTTGGCGGACGCCCCAGGCTTGATGCAGTCCGATTTTATGTTATCGGTGAGAGTACGACCGCTCTGACACTATATGAAACTGGCGGTCTTGATATTGTATCACTGCCGCCGCTTGCTATACATTCTTATAAAAATCACAGGGAGTATATCCGCCACCCGATCTTACGAGGATACTACTATGGATTCAATGTTGAGAGACCTCCGTTTGATGACAGAAGGATACGGCAGGCATTCTCTATGGCAATAGACCGAACGGTCTTTCCGGAAATCCTTAAAGGAGGAGAATTGCCTGCAACCTCATGGATACCTGAAGGAATGCCTGCATATAATCCATCTGCCGGTCTGACCTTTAATCCGGAGCGGGCAAAGGCATTATTGAAGGACTCCGGTTATCCGGAGGGGAAGGGTTTTCCTGCTGTCACTGCTGTGTTCAGTACTAACCCGGAGAACCTGCTGATCGCGCAAAACCTGCAGGCGCAGTGGAAAAAAAATCTGAATATAAATGTCATGCTCGATAATCAGGAGTGGAAGGTCTTTCTAAAGACACTGCAAAATAACACGCCACCGATATTTCGTCTGGGGTGGGGGGCAGACTATCCTGACCCCGACAATTTCATGAACCTCTTTACATCCAACAGCGGCAACAATCGCACTCACTGGAAAAACAGGGAATATGATAGATTAGTAGATGCAGCAGTCATTGAAAAGGATATGGCAGGACGTAAGAAACTCTACGACCGGGCACAGATAATATTGACTGAGGAAGATGTACCCATAATGCCATTGTTTCAGAATGTACAGAATCTGATGGTGAAGCCATATGTCAAAGGCTTCAAACCAAACGCAATGGATATTATTCACTTTAAGGATGTGTGGATAAAAAAATAATTGCTTAAATTTATCTTTAAAAGACTATTCTGGGGTATACCGGTCCTGTGGGCCGTAGCCACCATCACATTCATCATCATGCACACAGTGCCTGGTGGTCCGTTTGATGAGGAGAAACAACTGCCCCCTGAGATCAAGGCCAATATTGAGCAGAAGTATTATCTTGACAGACCTTTATCAGAACAATATATATTCTATCTCTTAAGTCTAGTGAAGGGAGACCTGGGACCTTCATATAAATATACCGGCAGGACTGTGAGCAATATAATTGCCGACACATTACCGGCATCCATTGAATTAGGCCTTCTTGCATTTATCCTGTCGATTTTGATTGGGGTGGCCGCAGGCATCATCTCCGCCATATCACAGGAACAGCATGGATGGATTGATAAGGCAAGCATGATGATGGCAATAGGAGGTGTATCAATCCCGCATTTCGTCCTTGCAACCATATTAATCCTGATATTGTCTCATACCCTTCGTATCTTTCCACCTGCTCTCTGGGAGGGATGGAGGTATGCCATACTCCCTGCCCTGTCCCTTGCTGCAGCGCCTGCCGCCTACATGGCACGGGTCATGCGGGCAAGCTTCATTAGTATACTTAAGGAAGATTATCTGCGTACATGTTATGCAAAGGGATTGCCGGTCAGATCTATATTTTTCAAACATGCATTAAAGAATGCAATATCACCAATAGTAACATTCTCAGGACCGCTGCTGGCCGGTCTTATAACAGGGTCATTCGTAATAGAATACATATTCTCAATACCGGGTATGGGCAAATACTTTGTAACAGCAGTAATAAACAGGGACTATCCGCTGATCATGGGCGTAACCATTGTATATGCTGTCATGATTGTGCTGGCTAACATAATAGTGGATATCCTGTATTCTATTCTTGATCCGAGGGTCAGGCAATAGTATGAATTTTCGAGTGAACTGTCATGAGCCGTGGGCTCACAAAGATACATGAAAATAATCCCCCTTAATCCCCCTTTTTCAAAGAGGGAATTTAGTTACCCCACTTTAGAAAAGGGGGGCAGGGGGGATTTGAAAGGCTATTTCGAGTGAAACTTACAACTATAATAGCATTCACAGTAATAATTCTTGCGGCCATTACCGCCATCCTGGCCCCGTGGCTTGCCCCTTACCCCTATGATCAACAGGACATGACTGCAATACTTCAATCTCCAAACATGGTACACATCCTCGGCACTGACAACCTTGGCAGGGACCTTCTTAGCAGGTTGATTTACGGGGCACGTGTATCACTTTCCATAGGCCTCCTCACTTCAATTGTTGCCCTTGCCGTGGGAACTGCCTATGGAGCAATATCCGGTTACAAAGGGGGATGGATAGATCACGCACTTATGCGCATAGTTGATGTCCTTTATGCGATTCCTGATTTGCTGCTCATAATCCTCATTACAGTTGTTATCGGCAGGGGGTTCTGGGGGATTTTCATTGCACTTAGCCTCGTAAGCTGGGTAAGTGTCGCAAGATTAGTTCGTGGAGAGGTCCTCAGGATCAAGGAATTATCTTACATAGAGGCAGCAAAAGCTGTAGGGGCAAATAAAAGCAGGATCATATTTCGCCATATCCTGCCATGTCTTAGCGGATTACTTATCGTGACAATGACCTTCCGTATACCTGCTGCCATACTGTCTGAATCTACGCTGAGTTTTGTCGGAATAGGTCTGGAACCTCCGTTCAGCAGCTGGGGTGTCCTTGCCAATGACGGCTGGGCAGCGCTCAGGTTTTACCCTCACCTAATGATATTTCCCGGCATCACCATATTCATCACAGTATTGGCATGCAACATACTGGGTGATGCCATGCATGACCGGCTCAATTAGAAGAGCCGTTTTGACAACCAACTCTATTTTGTTGTATTTTAACCTTAGGTATGAAAACTGCATTCATTTATACCCCGGATTTTGCCATTTATGACTATGGCGCCGGACATCCCATGAAGACGATCAGGCTAAAGCTTTGCCATGACTTAATTAATTCTTATCACGTATTTGATGAAAAAGGCGTTCAACTCATAAAAGCAGTGCCGGCGAAAAAAGAAGAAGTCACATTGTTTCATGATGAAGACTATATAAACGCCCTCGCACTTCAGGACGCAGATCCGTCATTATGTTACCATTTTGGTTTCGGCTCCGGCGATAACCCGAAGTTTAAGGGTGTATATGAATGGTCGCTGCTGTCGGCAGGGGCTTCCATTCAGGCAGCGAGACTGGTTGCCTCAGGGGCGGCCGGCGCCGCATTTAATATTGCGGGCGGTCTGCATCACGCCATGCCGGGCAAGGCATCCGGTTTTTGCTATATCAATGATCCGGCAGTAGCCATCTATGAGCTCTTAAGACAGGGCAAAAGGGTCGCTTACGTTGACGTTGACGCCCATCACGGTGACGGCGTTCAATTCGGATTCTATAATAGTGACAAGGTCCTTACCATTTCGCTCCATGAGAGTGGAGAGTTTCTATTTCCAGGCACAGGATTTGTTGAAGAGATCGGAGAAGGCATTGGAAAGGGTTACTCTGTAAATCTACCCTTCTATCCCGGGACCGGGGATGATGTCTTTTTTTGGGGGTTTGATGAAGTCGTGCCGCCTATTATCAAGGCTTTTAAACCTGATATTATGGTAACACAATTAGGCGTTGATACCATGACATCAGACCCGCTTACTCATCTCAACCTTACAACAAATGGATTCTGCCGTATGGTTGAGAGATTTCGATCATTCGGGATTCCCTGGGTTGCTTTAGGTGGCGGTGGATATGATATAACTGCAGTAGCAAGGTCCTGGACCCTTGCATTTGGAATAATGTGCGGAATTGAGCTGAATGATGAAATCCCGGCTGAAAGTCAGATTAATCTTAATAAATACGGTTTGAAAGGTAACACCCTGCGTGACCATGAAAAGGGATTACCGGAAAACGGCACTGAAAAAAGATGGGCTGAAACTAAGATAAACTACATCAGGGAGAACATCTTTCCATTTTATGGTATCTAAAACGCGCTTAATAGCAACAATCATATTGTCTCTTTACATTCTATCCGGTTTTGCTCATGCTGGACAAGACGATCTCACATCACAATTTCTCTCTCTGCCTGTTAAAGGAGACACTGACAGAGTCTGGTTTAATAAGGGCAAGATCCTATATGAACAGATGGACTACCTGAAGTCACGCAATGCCTTTTCAAAGATTAGTAATAATGCCCCCCCTGATATATTAGCTGAATCGTTATATTTATCAGCCAACTGTCTTCTAAAGACAGGTAATTATGATACTGCCGCATCACTTGCAGATGATGTTTCCAGCAAGAGCTGGGTTTACCCATTCGCCCTCTATACCAGGGCAATGATCAGCCTGAACAAAGGCAATAATATGGAGGCATTAAAACTGCTTGAAGAGGTGTCAAAACATACAGGAAGTGTCCTGTCATTCCTGAGAAAACAGACTGCTGAAGAAGAGGCAAGACAGAGACAAACATTGGCTCTCGCTCACAGGGCAAGTCTTACTCTTGGATTTATGCATCTCGAAAAGAAAGAGTACAATGAAGCTATTAAATATCTATTAGAGATCCCAAAAGAGAGCCAATACTATGCAAACGCCCTTTTTGGTCTCGGATGGGCATATGCTGGTATGGACAGGTTGGTAAGGAGTGTGGTTATCTGGGAGACTCTGTTCTCATCATACCCGAATAGCCGTTATTCTCTTGAAGTAGCTCCCTATATTGGAAATGCATATACTCAATTGAATGCCTATGGGAAGGCTGTAGAGCAAAACGGTATCGCCCTTAGATATTACAAAGATGTCTCTGCAAAGATATCTGCTTTAATAATCGAGATACAACAGGGGGATATTAAAAAGATATCCACCATTATCAATGTCTACGGAAATAATGAGGTGAGTGCCGGGCTGAGATTATACAAGGGATTATTGCAGATGGAAGAATACCTTGGCCAGTCGGGTCCGGACACCCATCCTGATTCTGAGTCATTGATCAGAAATTCAATTAAGAAGCGGCAGCTCATACTTGATGACATCAAGAGTGCAGAGGTTGCGCATCTGGAGAAACTACAAAAACAGCTTCTTGAAACCTCGATTGAGACCACAATCAGGATGGCACAGAATCTCATGTTGGAAGGCGGCGGACAGATTAGCAGTAATATGACGTTTATTGACCATGATTAGAATCCTTTTTTTACTCTTTGTTTTTCTCCTCACATCCTGTGCACGAGAGAAGTTGGATATAATGAAGGAGAGTAATGTCCGCTCCGTCACGGAAGAGATTCTAACCTTTCAGGATATACCACATGAGGCTGCGCTCGAGTATCGCTGGAATGCGCTCAGGGAATATGAGGAATTTATACGAAACAACAGGGGTTTTAAGAGTGCATCAATGGCTGACAGCATGAACCAGCTTGCAGACATCTATATGAAGATAGAGGAAAATACCTATCAGCAGCAGAAGGATAAGTACGATCATTCAAGATCGCGGCGGATATACAGGGAGATCATGTCTCTATATCCTGACAGGGCAGGCAACGAGGATGTTTTGTACCAGTTAGCCCGAGGATATATGGATGAGGGGGACTGGCAAAGTTCTGTTGCAACCCTTGAGCGGCTGATTAAAGAATATCCTGAAGGCAAATATACACAGGAGGCATACTTCAGGCTGGGTGAATTTTACTATGGGATTGGTCAGGTTACCAAGTCAGTCCCATATTACCGCCAGGTAATCAGAAATGATGATTACAACTTCTACGACAAGGCATTATACAAACTGGGATGGGCCCTTTTTCAAGGCAAACACTACGAGGATGCTGCTGATAAATTCATGACGCTCCTTGAAAGGCGGAATGTAAAACTGACGCCTTCAGGAAAAGAGGAGATAGGAGATATCCTGATTATAGAAAGGGATCTGGTCTGGGACTCCATAAGGAATCTCATCCTCTTATTTGACTACATGGGCGGAGTTGACAGGATAGCAAACTATTTCAAGGTAAGGGGCGTCCAGGCTTACGAACCGTACATCTATAGAAAGCTTGGTGACATCTATCTTGATACAGGGAGGTTTAAGGAGGCTGCAGACATATTTGAGGCGTTTATTAATACAAATCCGTATCATGAGGATGCGCCTGTATTCAATTCAAAGATCATAGAGGCATATTCAAAGGGGAATATGTTAGACCTTGCATTTAATTCACGGATTAAGCTTATAGAAACATACAGAGATGACGGCATCTGGTTTAAATCCAACAGGAGAAATGCCCAGAAACGGGCCAGAGAGATCGTTCAGGCCAATAAGCCGCTTATCAAAAATGACCTCTTTCAGCTGGCAAAATTTCATTATGCAAAGGCAAGGACTTCCAAGAAAAAAGACGACATTGATGAGGCTATTACATGGCTTCAGAGATATCCCTTCAACTTCCCGGACGACACAGAATCAATTGAGCTGAGTTTCGTCCTTGCAGAGATACTTTTTGATATGAAATATTACGAAAGGGCTGCAGCAGAATATGAGAAGGTAGCATACCAGTATAGTCCATCGCCATTTGCAGTGGAATCAGGCTACAGCGCCCTCCTCTCGCTTGAAAAGCTTGCAAGGCCATCAGGAGAGATACGGGCAGATAATGAATATATCCAGAGATTTGGCGAAAGCTCATGGAAGTTTGCATCTTCTTTTCCTGAAGATAAGAGGGTTCCGGAAGTGTTGTTAAACGGGACAGAGGTATTCTTCAATTTGGGAAACTTTGAAGAGAGCAGGAAAATGGCACAGAAGTTAATAGAGAACAAGCTCGCAACTGAAAAAAACAGATATGTTGCCCAGAGATATATCGCTGAGAGTTTTGTTAAGGAAGAGGCATACGGAAGGAGTGAGGAAGAGATAAAGAAGGCTATAGCTCTTGTCCCTGCCTCTGACAGGAAAGACCTTCCGGTACTTGAAAAGGCCCTTGCAGCTTCACTGTATAAACAGGCAGAGGGTCTTAAGTCTGAGGGAAAGATTAAAGAAGCGGCGGATACTTTCAGAAAGGTCTATGATACATCTCCTGACACTGACATTGCGCCGGTAGCCCTTTATGATGCCGGTGTGTTGTACGAACAGAATAAAGAGCCGGACAATGCAATAAATGTGTATCAGCTGCTCTTGCTGAGATATCCATCATCAAGATATACACCGGTTGCTGTTTCAGAATGGGGAGAGATCCTCGAATCAAGGGGCACATACATCAGCGCCGCACAGATTTATGAAAATGCTTCTTCCATATTGGAAGAGAAGAGTGCTCGGGAAAATATGTTGTACAAGGCTATTCTGAATTATGAAAAGAGCGGTAATATTGACACTATGTATAAAAATTATTTAAGAAACTTCGACCGTTTTCAAACTGAATTTCCTGACAGTCCGAGACTTATAGAACTTACTTTCCGGGCTGCCGGATATAAAGATACACTGAAGGATTATACCGCTTCACGTCTCTTGTACGAAAAGACCATTTCACTCCACAAAAGGGCTGGCGCATCTGCTACTATGGGAGATACCATCTCAGCAGCCAGGGCACAACTCATCCTGGGTGATTACAGAAAACGACTATACGAACAGGTAAAGATAGTCGGGCCCGTAGAGGATAATCTTAAAAAGAAGGAAGGTCTGCTTAAAGAGACACTAACCGATTATACTGCCGCTGCAAAATACCGAATCAGCGAGATTACAACAGAAGCAACATTTAAAATGGGGGAAATATTTGAACACCATAAGGATGCTATCATGACCTCTGAGAGGCCGTCAGAACTTACCGGTGAACAGATGGAAGAGTATAACTACCTGCTCGAAGAACAGGCATATCCATTTGAGGAGAAGGCGATCGGAATTCATGAGGGTAATGTAAGGAAGACCGTCGAGGAAGGGATATACAATTTGTGGGTTAAGAAAAGCTATGAACGGTTATCTTCGCTCGTACCGGCAAAATACAAACGGGATGAAGCAGGTAAACCATATGCCGGAGATTTATCAGATAAATTAGCTGATGACCCCGTTAGTTATAATGATCGTGGAATAACCTTGAGGGAAACTGGTGATTTCAAAAAGTCGGAAGAAGATTATAAGCAGAGTATTGCACTGAAACCTGATTTCAGCGATGCATACCTGAATCTCGGCATTCTTTATGAACTTTACCTGGGCAAATATGTGGATGCCTTAAAAAATTATAAGGAATATGTTAAGTTAGGGGGGGAAAGGAAAGAAGTCCTGTCGTGGATTGATATGCTTGAGAAGAGAACAGGTGTAAGATAGTGGTCCCTGAACAAGTACGGGATGACAGATTGGGAGGACGTACTTTAAGATGAAACATAAGAATCATATCAGACAACTAACTGTATTGTTTATCTTCCTCATTTGCATACTCTGCAGCGGAAACTCATATGCCGAGGACAAAACAGAGGAGGAAAAAAAGATCTCTGTTGAAAAAACACAGGTTTTCGGAGTGCTGGAAAAACCTGCAGTTATATTTCCGGTTCGGTGGAAGAATCCTGAGGGACAACCTCTAAAGACACTTCCTTATGATCGAAGCTTTAAGGAAGAGATATTTGAGTTTATAGATATGGGAATTATCAATCAGGAGGGTTTATGGGAATAATACTCAGCATTATAGGGTTTTTCAAGGCGGGAGGGCTTTTTATGTTCCCTATCATGCTTATGCTTGCAATCGGGACAGCAATAATAATTGAACGGTTCAAATTCCTGAAAAAGACATGGACTGATGGCAGCACATTATGGTCAAAGGTAGAGGCGAGCATTAAGACAAATTGTATCGAAGATGCTATAAAAGAGTGCAGTCTTTCTGAGGCAGCCCTGCCAAAGGTACTCTCGGCCGGTTTGGAAAAGGCTAAGACTGTCAAACTTGGCAAGGACTCGCGTGAGGAACTGGAGAATCATCTCGAGGAGGCGATGCTGGATGTAATACCACAGCTTGAACGACGTACTCACTACCTCCCCACACTGGCAAATGTATCAACCCTGTTGGGACTTCTCGGTACAATAATTGGGCTTATACAGTCTTTTCAGTCTCTGGCCGTAGCAGACCCTTCCCAGAAGGCATTCCTGCTGGCTCAGGGTGTTTCAGTGGCCATGAATACTACTGCATTCGGTTTGATTGTGGCAATCCCAATAATGCTCTGTTATTCATATATTCAATCCCGCACTATTAAGACAGTAGACACTCTTGATGCCTATTCAATAAAACTTGTTAACTTATTGACATCAGAATAGACAATATGCTTCCTAAACCTTCGTCAAGAAAACACAGACTTGCCTCTGAGAGCGAACTTCAGATAATTACATTCCTGAATCTGATGGTCATACTGATACCATTCTTGCTGATGACCACGGTATTCGCAAAGATGGCAGTTATAGAGCTGACTACTCCTGCATCCAGCCAGAAGTCAACACCGCCTCCAGCTGTAAAAAAAGACCAGAATGCAGGATTCAGGCTTACGATAGCATTACTTGATGATGAGATAAATGTACTGAATGGTGAAACGACACTCGGGATATTCAAAAAGGATACAGGCGGAAAATATGATTTAACCGGTCTGCCTCCCCTGATATCTAAACTCAAGCAACAGTATCCTGGTGAAAATGATGCGGTAATCCTGAGCAGCCCCAAAATACCGTATATGACGATTGTAGAAGTAATAGACGCTGTCAGGGGACACTTCCCAGGCATCTCCTTGAATGAACTATGATATACGTACCATCACGCGTAAAAAGACATAAATATAAATTCGGGATGAATACCGGGCTTAATCTCGTATCCCTGATGGATATCTTCACCATAATCCTGCTCTTCCTGTTATTTAATGTATCTGGTGAAGATGAGGCTATTACAGTACCTGATATAGTCAGACTTCCGGTATCAGTATCTACCGTTAAACCTGTTCCTGCCACGACTGTGTATATAACCGGCGACACTATTTTTCTTGGAGACAAAAAGATTGCCAGTACTCAGGATGTGATAAAGAGCGGTGAGCCGGGTATAGATAGTCTGGAAAAGGAACTTATTGTTCAGATGTCACAAAATGAAGTGGATACTGAAAATGATGGAACCCGAAAGAAGATAATTATAATGGGTGATAAGTTGATACCATTTACCCTGTTGAAGAAGGTCATGTACACCTGTTCCTGGGCTGGTTACCAGACATTCTCATTAGCCGTTATTCAGAAAGAATAGTTCATTATGCCCCCGCCAATTCATGACAACAGCGATGCGCTGTTCAGGAGATTGCTTACCATATCTGTGGCAATATATTTTTGTTTTGCCATTTTAGTTGTCATGATCCCATATAAACCTGATCTTAAAAAGATTTCAATCCAGCCGCAGAGGATTGTAAAATTGACTGAAATACCGTTGAAGGTACAAACACCTGCGGCAACACCGGCCAAGATCAGGGAAAAACAGCGTAATCTGGAAGAGCAAAAGAGGCGTGAGGAGGAGTTAAAAAAGGCTGCAGCGGCAAAGAATGCTGAAATGGAGAAAAAGAAGCTTGAAGAGGCACAGCGTCTCGCAGAAGAAAGAAAGAGACGGGAAGATGAAAGGATTAAGGCTGAAGAAATAAGACGGGCTGAGGAGGAAAGGAAGAGGGCAGAAGAGGAACAGAGGCTGGCAAAGGAACGAAACAAGGAGATCGCAAAAAACAGCGGTATCCTGAAGGCAATGCAGGGAAGGGGAAGATCAAACAACTTGACTAATACAGAAGAAATAAACGATGTCATAACCCAGTCTCAGGTTAAACTGCTGAAGGGATCACAGCAGGCCGGTGCAACAGCTGGAAAGCCGGTACTGAAAGGCAGCGGCGGCATTGGGAGTGTCTCAGCCGGAGTCGAAAAAGGTCAGCCTGGACGACTCAGCGGACAGCGTACGATCACCGCCGGGGAGATATCACCTTCCGGAAAGGGAGCAGCATCCCCATTCTCAAAATCCACACTTCTGCAGACGCGCAGCCAGGCATCTGTTAAAGATGTGATAAAATCACACCGCGGCAGTCTTGATTTTGCTTACCGAAAGGCGCTGAGGAGTGATCCCACCCTCAAGGGAATAATATCCATAGAATTCACACTCGCCCCTGACGGCACCATAATAAACGCACGCATAGTATCAAGCACAGTCGGTGATCCAGAATTTGAAGAAGATGTGCTGAAAAGGGTTAAGACATGGAAATTCCCGGCCTATCCTGACAGCGGAAATACCATAGTCACATACCCTATAGAATTTTCACCGGCGTAAAATTCAATGCAACATCATAAAATCCTTGACACCCGGGGGTTGCGGGACTTATTATTCACAAGATAATGAGGACAGCAACATCTCTATGATCAGGCAGTTTAATCATAAATACACCAGATTCGATGCACACTTCGGAGAGAAGGCCTCCTGCCCTTCCGGCCTGTCGTATCAGGCAACTCCATTGCCGGATAATCATCTTTCAAGGTTCGAACCCATAGAGTTGGCTCAGATGGATGATGTGGCTATGCTGGATCGCATTGAAACCAAGTACGTTCTCGAAGTCAGTCAACTTGTTTCGTTTATAGCATCTCTGAGTGAACACTATTGGCTGCTTAGTATTGACGGTATACAAAAGAGCAGCTATCAGAATCTCTATTTTGACAGCCCGCATTTCACACTATATCTGCTTCACCATTCCGGTGCCAGATACAGACATAAGGTCCGCTTCCGCCGGTATGTTGACACAGACAGAAAATTCCTGGAGGTCAAGTTAAAAACAAACAAAAATAGGACGGTCAAACAGCGCCTTGAAACCCGAGAAGTAATCTCCAATTTGGATACTCAAACCAGCGAATTTATATATTCTCATCTCGGGCCAGAGACCCGGTCTCTCGAGCCCAAACTCCGTATTGATTTTTCCCGGATCACATTAGTCAGTAAATATCAGCCTGAGAGATTGACGCTGGACCTTGACCTGCGATTCGGCAATGATGAAGATGCAATAGTTCTTAAGGATCTGGTCATAGCCGAAGTAAAACAGACAAAAGAGAACCGTAATTCGGACTTTATCCGGCAGATGAGGACAATGTGCATCCGCCCGATAGATATCAGCAAATACTGCATTGGCGTTTCCATGCTGTATCGCAGCATCAAGCATAACACCTTCAAGCCTGCCTTGCGTATAATCACTAAATTGACTGGAGGCAGAGAGAGTGTTCAATAATGTAGGTAACTATATACTTGGCACAGGGTTCAATCTTGCGATCGCCCTGCTGATTGTCAGATTCATTTACTATCCCAGAACACGTGACAAAAATTATGTACTTACATTTCTATCCTTCAATACCGTGGTATATTTTGTACTTGGATTACTGACCAGCATCGAGTTGAGCATCGGGGTTGGATTTGGTTTGTTTGCCCTTTTTTCAGTACTGCGTTATCGTGCAGACGAGATACCTATAAGGGAGATGACATATCTCTTCATCGTCATTGCCCTGCCTGTGATGAATTCTGCCCTTAGCTCAAGCGGCGACATTATCAAGGTAATCATTGCCAACGCGGTCATGGTGGCCCTGCTTTTCATACTGGAGAAAGGATGGGGGTTCCGCTTTGAAGTCAGTAAAAAAATTACATACGAAAACATTGACCTGATTACCCCAAACAATAGAGAGCTCCTGCTGAATGACCTGCGCAAACGCACAGGATTACCAATAAGATTTGCACAGATAGGGCGAATAGACTTTGTCAAAGACACTGCTGAAATAAAGATCTATTACGAAGAACCTGAGACATATTCGCAGGGCCGCTGACAATATTTGATTGATTTAACCACTTTAAGCCAGGACTCACAAAGGATCATGTATATTACTCCCCCTGCATACCTTGAGGAAAAGGGGTCATAATGAAATTGAAAGGCTTATCTCAATCGAAACTCAGCCGGTTCATCGTATTTGCAACATTATGTGCAGTGGTTGTTTCTGCATTGATTGTATACATGCCGGGACAGACAAATGCAGCAGCAGAGAAGGCACTGAGAAAAAACAGGAAGAGCGCACGTCCGGATGGATGGAGTGCAGAGGCGCACAGCAGCAATGCCGCCCCAAACTATGATGTGGTCTTTCCTCATGACAGGGTAAATCAACTTACGATCAGGATTTCCCGGGAAAATTGGAAGTTAATGCAGGACAATATGACCAGGCTGTTTGGTGAACGAAGGATACCATTGAATGAGAAAGATCTGAAGGCCGGCAGGCGTCCCAATGTTACCGGAAAAAGGACGAGCGGTGTTATCAAACGTGGTTATAATGCAGAGAATCCAGTCTGGGTGCCTGCTGCAATAGAGTTTAACGGCAAAAACTGGCAGTACGCAGGCCTACGCTATAAAGGAAATGTATCGCTGATGAATCTTTGGGACAGAGGCGACATAAATTTGCCGTTCAAACTGGAATTCGACCGCTTCGAGGACAAGCATCCCGAGGTAAAGAGTCAACGATTTTATGGATTCAGGGTGCTGTCATTTTCAAGCAACTTTGGTGACAACTCAGCAATGAGGGAGAGGATAGCATATGCTATCCTGAAGGAAGCCGGACTGGTTGCTTCAGAAACCGGTTATTATGAGGTCCAACTCGACTATGGTGATGAAACCCCTGTCACTCTGGGTTTGTACACCGCTGTTGAAGAGACTGACGATACTGTCATAAGGCGTTTCTTTGGAGATGATAATGGCAATATTTACAAGGCAGATGGTTATGCAGCAAATCTCGCTAAAGGAACCTTTGAACACATAAGCCAGAGTTTTATCAAGAAAAACAACAAAAAAAAGAGTAATTGGAGTGACATTGAGGCACTGTATAAGGTCCTTCATTCAGCAGAACGCACTGATAATCCTATGGTCTGGAGATCAAAACTGGAGGCAATATTCGATGTTAACGTCTTTCTCAAGTGGCTTGCCGTCAGCGCCTTGATTCAACACTGGGATAGTTATGGTTCCATTGCCCACAACTATTATCTCTATAATAACCAACAAACCGGCCGGTTAACATTTATCTCGTGGGATCATAATCGTGTGCTCGCAGATCATGCTGGATATTCGTTTGATAGGAAAGAGATCGGCAGCAATTGGCCTTTGATACGCTTTCTACTGGATGATCCGTCATACTATAATACTTATATCAATTATTTTTGCGAAATGAGTACCAGCGTATTCAAAGCAGACATGTTGGCAGGTCAGTACCGGTCTATCGCGGATATGCTTGCGCCGTATGAAAGTAAAGGAGTAAATGATAAATCGTATGATGCCGCTGTCCGGAAATTGACTGAGTGGACATACTTACGCGAAAAAACTGCTGCAGATTTCTGTCATGATAAACTGATTAAATAATAAGTCCCGCAGTCATCCAACAGGAATTTGAATACTAAATCCCGCACGTCTCGTGCATATTACCGAGACATTCGATATATGCCTGTAAGAATCCATCCCATCGAAAATCATGGAAGAATTGGATCTGATTTCCCTCACCTGTGTAGGGATCAAAAAGCCTTGAGATTTCATAATATTGCCTGTATTGAGCAGCCTCCGGCAATCTAAAAAAGGTTATAGACAGCCCGTTGGAGCCTGGGCGGGCTGCTCCGTGATATTCTGATATTATACTGTCATTCTTCCTTGTGATAATTGCTTCTACCCTGTCTTCAACCTCTTTTAATAAAAGAGGATCTTCTCCTGTTTCCTGATGTTTTAAACTGTCCCTCAGTCTTTCCATCAGATCGAAAAGATCAACATAAATGTATGGAATTGCGGTGCTATTTAGCTCCTGAGTATTATTTCTGGCCTCACCAATAGCAGCCATTAATATCCCCCGTATCACCGTATCCTCTCCTCTCAGGCCTTCAATAAAGAGGGCTGCGAGATGATCCAGATCCAGGGCAAGGTCATTTATAGTGCTTCCCAGTCTTATTGCAGAGATAGTATAGATCTTACCCTTGTCCGGCGTGTCGCTGCCAGGGTAGAATATCTCTTCATAGAATGTCCTGTAGCTGTCCACTATAACACGGGATAGGGGTTCACCCTCTATAAATGGATCATTCTTAAGGGCTTTAAAGATCGCCGTGTAGTCCCACCCATTTGCCTGGCCAATCTCCTGCGAAAAAACGAGGATATCCGCCAGGTTTCTGAATTCATATGCAGTCTCGGTCTGCCCCATCATGCTTGCATCAAATCCGAGGAGATCAAAGTAGATTCCGCCATCTTCAATTGCCTGCCGAACCAGCGTGTTTGAGAGACAGCAGGACACACCGTCGGTGTCATCCTGCAGGATCCTCCCCTGTTTCAGCTCCGGATGATAATATGAAACCTGTTTTGCCAGACCATCCCCGTGGCTGGATAAAATAAGTGCATAACGGCTTGCAGGGTACTGTCCTGCGGCCCATTGGATAAATTCCGTCAGGGTCTGTCTCTCCGCCATGTTTTTCTCTCCCAGGTCTTCTATGAGAAACGACTTTCCCCGTCTCACCAGGAGTCTTTTTGTTGTGCCTCCAGCCGTATCAATCTGGACCACAACATTAACGAGACGTGAAGTACCTACCGCCTCCATTTCTCCTAAATCGCTTAATAATGCGCCGGACAGATCGTTATCCCCCGCCATATAGACCATGACGGTCCAAACTGGATGATGGTCACGGTTACATCCCCAGATGCCTGATAGTAAAAGCATTAAGCAAAAGACAAAAATAGATAAGACAAAAGGGGAAAGATATATTTTTCGATGTGAAATATACCTATTCCCTTTTATCTTCAATATGTTGTAAATAGAACCATCCTGATTGATTTTCATAAAAAAAAGGGGTGGGGCATTTTTGCCCCACCCCTGATATATTCCGCCAGTGGCGATTAACCTGCCTTTATGGCAAGTTAATTATTTTACTTCTCCGCCGGCTGTGAACTCATCACCTGTAGTCCTGATTACATTTCCAGCAACGTCCTTGACATTCTGGACTTTTACTGCTGTACCAGCACTTGCAGACTCAAGCTCATCATCACTAATAGCATTCGGAGTGGTTGTCTGCAATATGCCATCCGGCCCAGGAAGTATTCCAGCTGACAGACCGGTACTTAAGCCTGTTGGCTCTGTCTGTGTAGCGCTTGCCGCAGTATAAGCAGCTTGAGCTGTATCGCAGACACCGTTCGCGCCGGTTAGAATAAACCCGGAGGTTGCGGCAGTATCAACATCATCGCCAGTCTCAACGACGTCAGTGCCAGTTTCAACACCGCAGACACCGCTGTATCCGCCGACCGGTACTACCTGAATGTCGTCTCCTGAACTGTTGGCGCTATTTGCAATACTGTTGCATTTGCCGTCTGGACCAGCATAAATTACAGTTCCAACTACCACATCATCGCCTGACAAGGTTGTATCTGACGTAGCATCTGTACCATAGTCTACGCATGGTCCGGTATTGGCAGCTACTGTAGCTATAACACCACCGGCTGTTGCAATATACGATGGAATCACGTCATCGCTTCCTGACGCAATACTAGTCTGGAGTATACCATCAGCTCCTGTCCTCATCACAGGAATGCCAACGCCCTTTACCTCTGTTATCCAATTGAGCGGATCAGAGAGAGGCAGCAATACCAGTCTTGTCGAAGGATCATACAGGATAGCCCCTGAAGTAGTATCAACGGCGCCTGTACCACCTGTTGCAAGATTTTCGAAGGTGTAGTTTGATGCAGTCTCTGCACCATCTTCAATGACCTCTTCATTGTACTGAAGAACAATTGCGGTGATCAGGTCAGTATTGTCCGGATCATCACAAATGGTGCCTATATCCGTAGGAATTCCACTTGTCACCTGGCCAGTAGAAGGGCAGGACAATTTCCCTAATACTGCGGAAGTATCCTCAACAAGTTTCGGTCCAACAGTATCCGCAACCCTGACTACGTTGCTCTTTGCACCTTCGGTCTTATCAGCGCTTACACCTACTACATAACAATCATAGGCAATCTGAATTTCATTGTTTTCGACAAATGCATCATACTCATCATCTACGTAATCGCAGCCTGAATCGTAGTTGCACGCATAATTGGAGTCGAAGCAGGTACCAGTGTTATTCACATCATCACAGGTAACTGCATTGTCAGAACTTCCAAAATCAATAGTTGCACTTGAACCGGACACATTTGCAGAATACTCAAGGTAGCCATGTGCCTGCTCGGTTGTGCCCCACTTCTGTACCTTGCGGCAGTACATCTTGTAGGTCTTTGCACCTGATGCCTGCGGCCAATCGAATACTGCTGTACGTGCATTGGCTTCATCTATGCTGCTTGCATTAACCAAAGAGAGCACCGGAGCAACGGGTGTCTGTGATCCCTTTGTGCTGAAATATACAAGACAGTCGTTTGATCCGCTATCAGCAGATGTCGGTGACGGAGAAGTCATCCAGGTCGAAGCTGCTGCAGATCCATCGTCCGGACATACTCCCATATCTACAAATCCTTCACCTTCATCCTCACCAACTCCAAGACCGCTTTCATCAAAGAGCACCTCATTGATGTTCCTGATCCTGACATGATAGAGAGATGAAATTCCTGCATCAGCTATACTGACTGTCAACTTGTCAAATGTGCTGTTCCATGACAATGTGTAGGCAGTATTTCCTACCTTGGCCTGGTCAAAATAGACCTCGATGTAGTCATAGAGGTTGCCAACCGCTTCAGGAGTTGTACCAGTGAATGCATTCTGCGCAATCGGCTCGCTAAACTGAATTTCTACTGATACAGGTCCTGCTGCCAGATCGCTGCCTGGTTCAGGTGTAACCGATATGATCCTTGGACCATGAACGTCAACTGAACAGACATGGATTGCATTCGAAGCCTGTATGTTTGTCAGCTTCAACACCACACCATCTGATTTGGTAGTCTCATACCTTGTTTCTGATTCCGAAAAGGCCTGTTTTGAACCGGTATCTGTAGTAGGACCGGAGACAACAATCTTGACGTCTCTCTGTTCCTCTATATTTGTGGCAGTAAACTTGCCTGTTGAATCTGTGAGACCTGCCCAAACAAGATGATCCGACGAACCGCTGCCTGTATTATTACTGGAATCATAGCTGTAGATCTTAACATCATAAATCCCGCTTACGTTTGAAAAGAAGCCAGGGGTCCCCTCACAACCGGCAACCTGACCCTCGATACTGGCAGCGAGCTTACCAACATTTACAAGGAGTGAATGCGATAGCTTGTGTACCGGTGTATCATGGTTCGTTGAATTTGTGCCGCAATTGGATGCACCTATACCGGTATCTTCATAACCATAGCCGGTAGTGCCGGATTGTGCTGGATCCTCGTTCCAATTAGGACATGGTGCAGAATCATTAAGTGATGTATACTCGACATCCTTATAGGTGTAGACAAACTCAGGGTATTTTTTCTTGGACGGGTCGGCATTGTCAACAACAACCACCCCATTCTCCCTGCTCTTTGCCTTCCTTAAGTCTACTGTCACTAAATATGTATCTGCCTCAGTGCCCAACAACGCATCAGCTGTTGCCGGAACATCACGAAGCACAAACTGTCCGGTCGCATCAGTAGTGGTCTTTGCCACACCAATATCAACCACAGCGCCTTCAATAGGCTGCAATGTGACAGTATCTCTTACAACACCCTGAATGGTCCCCTTAGGTTCAAATGTAGCTGGATTAGGGTTTGTAACAGACTTATTTGAATCATTTGAGCAGCCTGCCATTGTGAAAATGGTCGAGAACAGTACAACTAAAAACCCGGCCATCCATAATGGTTTCATGCTCGAAATCCTTCTTCTTTTCTTCATCTCCTACCTCCTCTCAAATTGTTTTTATTTTTTTCCTGCTTCTACTCGTGCTTCTACTTATGTAAACTAATATGCAGTTATTACATATCAAATCTGTAACCATCACCCCCTCTCCTTCATGTCCTTCATTCTTCTGAGTTCTTTTATTTCCCAGCATCTGCTCCATATTTCCGCCGTACCCATACCTATTGACTGGTTTACCGGCTGAACCCCATGATCATGATGTTGATTTCAATGATGACGGACAAAATTATCAAAAATAAATAACCCTGTCAAGTCTAAATTTAAGAATCAGATAAAGACAAGGAGTAATATAAATAAATGCGCGTACAGAACATTTCATATAGGTATAAATAATTAATATATTAATGTCAAGAAAAAAATCGGATATTAACATGGGATTGAATAACATCGGATTGAGTCACTATAAAGTTTAATTGGTGGCGATAAACACTAATATACATGACTTATGCATAGAGTAGCCAAAAGTTAACACTCTGTCAATATAAATTTTATATGGATAATACCTTTATTATCCTATCGGTCCCATTAAGATCTTTTATTACTTCAATCTGCTTAAAGGTATTCACCTCCTCCAGCAAGCGCTTTATACTCCATGCCTGCCTATATCCAACCTCCATTAACAGATATCCGCCGGATGAAAGATAATAAGGTGATTCGTGTACTATCCTCCTGTAGAAATCAAGTCCATCGGTACCGCCGTAAAGCGCTGATGCCGGTTCATAGTCCTTTATCTCAGGCTGAAGCCCTTCCATCTCCTCTGCAGACACATATGGCGGGTTGGAAACTATTACGTCTAATTTACCCTTGAGGTTAAGGGTTTCGATTGCTCCGAACAAGTCACCGGATAGAAATGTTATATTCTCCCCTGTTTCATGCCTTGCAGCATTTTCCCTCGCTACGGCAAGGGCCCCGTCAGATATATCAACTGCGTATATCCTGCTGTCATTAAGCTCTCTTGCAATGCATACTGCAATACACCCGCTGCCTGTGCAGAGGTCCATGACTGTGGCCCCTTTTTTACTTACACTCTTAACAGCCTCATCAACCAATAATTCTGTCTCAGGTCTCGGTATAAGGACATCTTTGCTGACCTTGAACAACAGCCCCCTGAACTCTACTTCCCCTGTAATATATTGAAGCGGCTCTCTTCGGCCCCTTCTTTCAATGCAGGCATTAAATTGCTCCGCCTCATTATCTTTCAATGTCCTGTCAGGGTGAATCAGAAGGTCCATTCGCCGGCATCCGAGTACATGTGCAAGGATATATTCAGCATCCAGGTATGGGAAAGGGACATTTCGCTGTATTAGATAACCTTCAGCACATCTGAGTGCCTTGGAGATTGTTAAGGCCTGTTTCACCTGAAACCCCTTCCCGACCCCTTGAAGGGGAGGGTATCTTCATTTTATTTCATGTATCTTGACCGGCAGGATGTATGTTACTATACTGCAAACATTCTTTGGAATCCATAACATTTATTCCTGTCAGCTAATACCATATGGAACTTGAATTTCTAAAATCTCTGGTAATTATCCTTTGCATCTCGGCCGTAATTGTGTTTGTCCTCGGAAGGTTGAAGATATCTTCTATTGTCGGATTCCTCATTGCCGGCGTCATTGTTGGTCCGCATGGGGCCCATCTTATATCTGATGTCAGGGACGTAGAACTCTTTGCTGAGATCGGTGTCATACTACTGATGTTTACAATAGGGCTTGAGTTTTCATTAAAAAATCTGCTTAAGCTCCGCCGGTCAATATTTTTAGGAGGTTTCATACAGATAGGTCTGACGATAGCTGTGGTAGTTCTCCTTATTTCCCTGTTTGTTCAGCACAACCTCAATATGGCAATATTTGAGGGATTCCTTGTATCCCTCAGCAGTACGGCTATTGTGATGAAGATACTCCTGGAAAGAAGTGAGATATACTCTCCTCATGGGCGAATGTCGGTAGGAATGCTCATTTTTCAGGACCTCTGTGTTGTGCCTTTCATGCTTCTGATCCCTGTCCTCGCAGGCAATGGTGGCAGCTCCGTTGACGTACTCATTACAATGCTGACAGCTGCCCTTGTTGTCGGCATTGTCCTGTTTGCTTCAACATGGGGAGTTCCGCGAATACTGCATGAGGTAGTCAGTACGCGAAGCCGTGAGCTTTTCTTTATGACTATTATCTTACTATGCCTCGGGACTGCCCTGATTACCTCCATGTTCGGATTATCCCTTGCACTGGGCGCTTTTCTCGCAGGTATTGTCATATCAGAGTCTGAGTATGCGGCTCAGGCTATTTCAGATATCCTTCCATTTAAAGAAAGTTTTACAGGCCTGTTCTTCATGTCTGTAGGGATGTTGTTGAATCTTGGCTTTCTTCGTACACACCTCTGGACTATTTCCGGTATTGTAGTTGTAATTATCCTGATAAAGATTATTACTGCTGCCGTGTCTGCATCTCTGTCAGGTCAATCTCTGCAGAACTCAATTCATACAGGCTTCTATTTGTCACAGGTCGGAGAATTCTCTTTTATCCTTGCAGTTGCCGGGAAAAATGCCGGTCTTATAACAGATGAGATCTATCAGATATTCCTGTCTGCCTCGGTGCTGACAATGATAGCGACTCCTTTTGTCATCAGTGTCTCATCACCTGCAGCCTTATGGTTTATCTCCCGGTCCCTGTTCAACAGGCTGATGAGGATGCGCCGGATTGACCTGACAGAGCCGACTCCTTCAAAAAGGGCCGGACACGTTATTATTACAGGCTTTGGCATCAACGGACGTAATCTGGCAAAGGTCTTGAGGGCGCTGGATATCCCCTATGTTATACTCGAGATGAATAATAATACGGTTAGAAAGATGAAAAAGATGCAGGAGCCTATATATTACGGAGATGGTACAAGTGTAGAAATCCTTCATAAGCTTGGCATCCATTCAGCAAAGGTACTTGTTATTGCTATTTCGGATGCGCCTGCAACAAGGAGGATAGTGCAAATAGCAAGAAAAGAAAATCCTGAGATTCACATAATCGTTCGAACCCGTTATGTTGCTGAGGTTGACCATCTCTTAGACTCAGGCGCCAACGAGGTCATTCCTGAAGAATTTGAAACATCTGTGGAGATATTCTCAAGGGTCCTCCATCATTATAATACACCGAGGAATGTCATATCGGAGCATATCGAAAACATCAGAAAAGACTCCTACAGCGTTCTCAGGGGGATCGCACTTCCCCAAAAAGGAATGACAGAACGACAGGAATTGCTGGAAGGGATGGAGACTGAAACCTATCTTATCCGTGACACGTCAGGCGCTGTCGGTCTCACCCTTAGGGAGCTGAACCTCAGGGTTGAAACAGGCGCCACTATTATAGCCGTAAAACGTAAGGATATTGTCCATCACAATCCTTCATCTGACTTCGCCTTTAAGGAAGGAGATATCCTTCTTTTAATCGGCACGAAAGAGGATATTGACCGGGCAGTGGAATATATTGATTTAAGGATAAAGAGTGTTTAAGAAGACAGGCACGTGCTGTTGTCAATATGAAACTAATTATGTTATATTATCCAATACTTAGTTGGTTCATAACCAAGGGTGAATTGTTGTGCGTAAATGACTGACTGAAATAAAATACGGAGGATTATAAATAAGACATGAACTCTTTCTATAAGAACTTAGGACTATGGGTAATAATTGGCGGCGTAATGATTCTTTTATATTATCTCTCACAACAGGGAACCCCGACATCAAAGGAAATGGTGTTTAGTGACTTCCTTAACAAGATTGAAGCAGGAGACGTTACAGATGTTGTGATCAAGGAGAAAAAGATTACAGGGACATTGAAGGATGGTGCCCAGTTTAATACTTATGTAGTTGATTACCCGAACCTTGTAACCGATCTCAGGGCTAAGAATGTAAAGATTACGGTCAAACCTCCTGATGACACTCCATGGTATATCGCATTTCTCTTTTCCTGGGGACCTATTATACTCCTGGTTGCTGTGTGGATATTCTTTATGAGACAGACACAAATGGGAGGAAACAAGGCATTATCTTTCGGCAAGAGCAAGGCAAAGCTTCTGACTGAAGATCGCAAGAAAGTTACCTTTGCAGACGTAGCAGGTGTAGAAGAGGCCAAGGAGGAGGTTCAGGAAATCATAGAATTCCTTAAAGACCCTCCCAAGTTTCAGAAACTTGGCGGGAGGATCCCCAAGGGAGTATTAATCGTCGGACCTCCTGGTACAGGCAAAACCCTGCTTGCAAAGGCAATTGCAGGAGAGGCAAACGTACCGTTCTTCAGCATAAGCGGTTCTGACTTTGTAGAGATGTTCGTCGGTGTCGGAGCTTCAAGGGTCAGGGACCTCTTTGATCAGGGTAAGAAGAATGCCCCCTGTATAATATTCATTGATGAAATTGATGCGGTAGGACGTCTTCGCGGCGCCGGTCTTGGCGGAGGACATGATGAACGTGAACAGACACTTAACCAGCTCCTTGTTGAGATGGATGGGTTTGAGACAACTGAAGGTGTGATCCTTATCGCTGCTACAAACAGGCCCGATGTACTTGACCCGGCCCTCCTCAGGCCTGGCAGATTTGACAGGCAGATCGTTGTGGGAAGGCCTGACGTCCGGGGCAGGGTTGAAATCCTGAAGGTCCATACAAAAAAGATACCATTGTCAAGTGATGTTAATCTGGAGACGATCGCGAGAGGGACACCCGGGTTCTCAGGCGCCGAGCTGGCAAACCTTGTCAATGAGGCCGCGCTATATGCAGCGAGGATAAACAAGAAGTCAGTTGAGATGACAGACTTTGAGGCTGCCAAGGATAAAGTCCTGATGGGGGTGGAGAGAAAAAGCCTCTTCATAAGCGAAAAGGAAAAGAAAAACACTGCCTTCCATGAGGCAGGCCACACACTCGTGGCAAAGCTTCTGCCGGGGACAGACCCTATCCATAAGGTTACCATTATCCCAAGGGGACGGGCGCTTGGTCTTACACAGCAGTTACCTGTTGACGAAAAATATACCTACTCAAAAGAATTTCTATATTCAAACATAGCAGTGCTGATGGGTGGCCGGGCAGCTGAGGAGTTGATGATGAATCACATGACGACAGGGGCCGGTAATGATATTGAACGGGCTACTGACCTGGCGAGAAAGATGGTGTGTGAGTGGGGAATGAGTGAGAAGCTCGGCCCTCTTACCTTTGGTAAAAAACAGGAAGAGATATTTCTTGGACGTGAGATTTCACAGCACAGGGATTACAGCGAAGATACTGCCATAATGATTGATGCCGAGGTTAAGCGGCTCGTAATGGAAAACTATGACAGGGCAAAGAAGATGCTTAAAGATAATATCAATACACTGAAGGCACTTGCAGAGGCACTGTTGGAAAAGGAAGTCCTCGATGGACCTGAAATAGAAGAAATTATAAGATTGACAACTTCAACAGTGTAATTAAACATTTCTTGTCCGCATTCAGTTAATGTGTTTTACCGTATTTAATTGACATGAGGAACAAAACCAGGCTTATGGGAATATTAAATGTTACCCCCGATTCCTTTTCAGACGGAGGACTTTTTTTTAATCATGAAAAGGCCGTAACCCGCGGAATTAAATTAGAAGATGATGGCGCTGACATTATTGATATCGGAGGTGAGTCAACACGGCCTGGAGCAGCCTCTGTCCCGTTTGAGGAAGAGGTCAGGCGTGTAATACCGGTAATCGAAGCGCTGGCAAATCGTGTAAAGATTCCAATATCTGTTGATACGTATAAATCAGGTGTTGCAAGGCTGGCCCTGGAGGCAGGGGCATCTATAATTAATGATGTCAGTGCATTAAGATTTGATGCGGAAATGGTTCATGTAGCAAGTAAGCACCATGTTCCTGTTGTATTAATGCACATGCTTGGAAACCCGGGGAATATGCAGACAAACCCCGTATATGATGATGTTGTAAATGATGTATTCAACTTCCTCTCGGAACGTGTGGCATATGCAACAAACAATGGCATCAGTAAAGATAAAATTATAGTAGATCCTGGTATTTGTTTCGGAAAAAGCCTTGCACACAACCTGCTGTTGATAAAGCGCCTGGATATCTTTAAAAACCTGGGCTGCCGACTGCTGGTCGGCCCTTCCAGGAAGTCTTTCATCGGGACAGTTTTGAACCAGGCTATTGAAGGCCGTCTGGAAGGTACGGCAGCTGTTGTAGCGGTTGCCATCATGAAAGGGGCAGATATCATCAGGGTGCATGATGTTAAGGAAATGAGACAGGTTGTTGAGATGGTGAATGCGATAGAGGGATATGAATTTCATTAGAGGCATGGTCAGCGAATTACGCTGGCAGGACATTGTGGATATAGCCATTGTCACATTTGTATTCTACCGGCTATTTCTCATTATAAAGGGCACGCGGGCATTTTACATGCTTATGGGCCTTGTTGTACTTTTTGTTACATTTGTAATATCAAGGTGGGCCGGACTCTATACTCTCGACTGGTTAATACACAGCTTTGGCTCATATATAGTTCTCGCACTTATAATCCTGTTTCAGCCAGAGATCAGAAAAGCCCTGGTTCAAATGGGCCAGAATCCGCTTACAAAGAGGCTCACCCCTATGGAGGAATCAAAGTATATTGAAGAAATAATCAAGGCATCAGTATCAATGGCGAGTAAAAAGATAGGGGCAATTATCGTCATTGAGAGAAACACTGAACTTAAAGACCTTGTAGAGATGGGTATTCAACTTGATGCGCGTATAACCAGGGAATTGCTTACAAGCATTTTTCTGCCATACTCGCCTATTCACGATGGGGCTGTTATCATTAAGGCAGATCGTATCGTCGCCGCAGGATGCTTCCTCCCTCTAACCCTGAGCTCAGATGTGAACAAAGCCCTTGGGACAAGGCACAGGGCAGCAATAGGTGTGACTGAAGAGACCGATGCAGTAGTTATTGTTGTATCCGAGGAGACCGGAGATATCTCGGTAAGCATTGACGGGAACATGATGAGGAAACTCGACACCGCAGCGTTGCGACGTGTATTGACAAACATATTCCAGCAGGAAAAGAAAAAAGACAAAACCATCTGGTTCGGCAGATTAGGGGAACGTCTATCAGGTAAGAAAAACAGGGAAAGACTCAGCAGGATTATTGGCGGAGATGAATTAAACAAGTAGAACAGGGAAGATGAGTTACATCAGGAACCTTATATTAGAAAATGCATTCTTAAAATTTGCTTCACTCTTTTTTGCTATTGTCTTATGGTTTTATATCTCCCCCATATCCATGAGAGATACCCTTGAGGTCAATTATGTCCTTCCACTTGAGCTCAAAAATATTCCTGAAGATATGATGGTTATAGGGAACTTCGAGGACCGTATTAACGTCAGATTAAGGGGAAGACAAAATGTACTCAGAGATCTTGACCCGACTCAATTGAGTGTAAGCCTTGATCTTTCAAAGGTGAAGGCAGGCGGGAGATTCTATGCTATTGATAACAGCAACATAAACATTCCTCATGGCACTAATATGGAAGTAATCAGAATAGACCCAAAAAAGATTAAGATTGATGTAGTTAACTCAGTAAAGAAAGATGTAAAGGTGCAGATTAATATTACAGGAATGCCGGAGCCCGGATATAAACTCCGCAGGATATCAATTAATCCGCCACTGGTTACAGTGGAAGGTTCAGAGTACGAGGTGACATCACTATCTGTTCTGAAAGGGCCGGAGATAGACATTACCGGCAGAAAAAACAGTTTCACCCGGGAAGTCAAGATAGACACCCCTTTTCATAATGTAAGGGTTTTAGGAAAAAGGGTTATTACGGTTTATGTGGAGATAAGTAAAATATGAGAAAATTATTTGGTACAGATGGTATCAGGGGTATAGCAAACGTAGAACCATTGACAGCCGAAATGACTGTCCGTCTGGGAAGGGCAGCGGCATATTTTTTCAAGAAGAAAAAGAATAAGGTAGGCCATCACAGGATAGTAATAGGAAAGGATACCCGTCTGTCGGGTTATATGTTTGAAGGCGCACTTACTGCCGGCATCTGCTCAATGGGGGTTGATGTCCTGCTCGTCGGTCCCATGCCGACTCCCGCTATTGCCTTTTTAACCCGGAGTTTCAGGGCAGATGCAGGTGTTGTTATATCTGCATCCCATAATCTTTTTGAAGATAATGGGATTAAATTCTTCTCTGAAGATGGTTTCAAACTTCCGGATGATCATGAACTTGAAATTGAGAAGCTCATTGATTCTGGAGAGACAGACAATCTGAGACCTACGGGTGAGGGGCTTGGGAAGGCCTTCCGGATTGACGATGCAGAAGGCAGATACATCGAGTTTGTAAAAAACAGTATCCCGAAAGGGCTTGACTTCGGAGGGCTCAAGGTTGTCATAGACTGCTCAAACGGTGCGGCTTACAAGATAACACCCACAGTATTGCGGGAACTCGGGGCAGATGTAATTACGATTGGTGATAAACCTGACGGTGTGAATATTAATCGTTCGTGCGGTTCCCTGCATCCGGAGGCAGTTCAACGTCTCGTTAAAGAACACAACGCTCATATCGGACTGGCTCATGACGGAGATGCAGACAGGTTAATAATGGTTGACGAAAAAGGTGAAGTAGTGGACGGCGATAAGCTGCTGGCAATGTGTGCCATCGAGTATAAAAGATTAGGAAGGTTGTCTCATGACACACTCGTCGCAACCGTTATGAGCAACTTCGGTCTTGATATCGCAATGAAAGAAGCGGGCATACGCGTTGTCAGGACACAGGTTGGAGACAGATATGTCATGGAAGAGATGATAAAAAACAACTACAACCTCGGCGGGGAACAGTCAGGACACTTAATTTTCCTGGATTACAATACTACAGGTGATGGCCTTATAACGGCGCTGCAGGTTTTGACGATGATGCAGCAGACAGGAAAGGGACTGTCTGATCTGGCATCCTGCATGAAAACTTTTCCTCAAAAATTAGTCAATATCAAGGTGAAAGAGAAGAAGCCGCTCGAAACCTTGCGCGACTTTAACAGGATCGTCAGAGAGTCAGAAAAAAAGCTGGAAGGAAGGGGTCGAATTGTTGTAAGATACTCAGGTACCGAGACTCTCCTTCGAATAATGGTCGAGGGCGAGACACACGAAGAAATATTAGAAGTAATTGATACTGTTTCTGATGCAGTTCATAAATATATCGGGGTGACTTGATACAAGATACGGAGGTGTTATGAATAATCTATGTAAAATGGTACTTATTGTATCAGCAATGATGCTGGTATTTCCTTTAATGTCTTTTGCCGAAAACGACCCAACTACGGACCCTGGTTTTTATCCTCAGGAATATATAAACAAGAAAAACCCCCTGCCATTTAATCTGGCTACATTAAGGGAAGGGCGTGCGCTCTATACAGGTCATTGCGAGGTATGCCATGGCGTACACGGCGACGGCAAGGGAAATGCCGCTGTTATCGGTAAGTATAAACCAATGCCGCGGGACTTTACGAAATCATCCGCGATATCGGATAAGTCGGACGGTATGCTGTTTTATTCTGTCTCCAAGGGTGTACACGGAACCAGGATGTTCGCAAGGGAAGAAATCATGAAGCCGGAGCAGAGATGGGCCGTTATACACTATATAAGGACTTTTGCCAGGGAAGTGAATAAGACGAATTAGATACATATGGAAGAAGTATCAAGACGGAATTTCTTAACTACAGCTATTAATGTCCTGATAGGTATCTGGGCCGCTTGTGCAGCTGGGTTATCCGGTTTCGCAGGTATCAGGTATATATGGCCTACGGAAAAGACAGCAGGGCCTCCTGGTGAAGATAAAGTCTCTTTCCCTGCCGCCGACCTCCCTGAAGGTGGCATGAAAAAGCTTGTAATCGGGGGCAAACCGGTCGGCATCATCAAGAGCAACGAAACGCTGTATGCCCTTTCACTTATCTGTACTCACCTGGGATGCATAGTTAACTGGCATCCGGAACAGAACAGACTCGTCTGCCCGTGTCATGCAGGCACTTATGATCTGAATGGGACAGTAGTGGCCGGCCCGCCGCCTCGTCCGCTTCCAAGTTACGATGTAAAGATTACCGGGGATAAGATAGTCGTGGGATGATATAAGAAGCAATGAGTGTAAAGCAATGAGCAATGAGTAATAATAAGATAAAAAAAAGACGTACGTGGCTGGACAAGATTGAGCGCAGTGTCAACCTGCGATGGATTATTAACTGGTTTGGGCTCGCCACCGGCTTTCTATATGGTGAACTTGACGACAGGCTTGATCTCAGGACAGCCCTTCAGAAGATACTTAAGAAGCCTGTGCCAAAACATGTCAATTTCTGGTTTTGTTTCGGCGGTTTCACTTTCCTCCTCTTTGTAACTAATATAATAACCGGTATACTCCTGCTTATGTATTACAGGCCAACTATTGATCAGGCATATGACAGTGTAGTCCATATCACCAACAATGTCCCTTTTGGATGGATGGTACGTGGATTTCACCACTGGGCAGCAAATATTATGGTTATTACTGTGCTTATACATATGATAAGGATTTATTTTCATGGTGCGTATAAACATCCGAGGGATATGAACTGGGTCATTGGGATCACCCTTTTATTACTTGTTATGGCCTTTGGATTTACAGGTTATCTTCTGCCATGGAACCAGGTCTCATTCTGGGCAACGACAATAGGTGCAGAGATACCATCTACATTTCCCATTCTTGGAAAATATTTTACTTATCTTCTTAAAGGGGGAGATGCAGTTGGCCAGCTTGCACTAACAAGGTTCTTTGCCTTTCATGTAGTAATACTACCCTGGATTACTGTCGGTTTGCTTGCAATGCATTTTCTGATGGTCAGGAGACTCGGCATTTCAGAGCCATTGTGAAAATTGGCTTAGAATCGTCCAGCATAAATTTGTCTGGCAATATGATAAATATCATACAATGTCACTAACAAATATAGTATGATAGTATATAGGTAAATTCACCTTACAACAGGAGGTAATAATACAATGGTAGCAACTGAGGCGCTAAAGAAAGACCACAGACTGATAGAGAAGATGCTTGACATCTTACAAAAGGTGGCCAAAAAGTTAGACCAGGGGGCTGATGTACCTGCAGATTCACTGAAGAAAGCTTCAGACTTTATTAAGACTTTTGCAGATAATTATCATCATGGAAAAGAGGAGGACCTGCTATTCCAGGCCATGGAAGAGAGGGGATTCCCGAGGGAGGGAGGCCCAATCGGAATGATGCTGATTGAACATGATGAAGGGCGGAGCTTTGCAAGGGGATTAGCTGAAAGTATTGAGAAATATGCTGCAGGAGATAATAGCTTCAAGAAGGCAATTGCTGAGAATGCACGGAATTATTCGGATCTGCTGTCACAGCATATTCCTAAAGAAGACGGCATACTTTATATGATGGCCGATAACATCCTGCCGGAGTCGTTTCAGGAAGAACTCTTAAAGAAATTTGAGATAGTTGAAAAAGAAAAACTCGGAGAAGGCGGCTGGCAGAAGTATGCTAACCTTGTTGAACAACTATCCAAAGAATTGTCCTAAAGTAGCCTTATGTCAATACCTGCACATTAAGTTTCAGGGTGGGAATTACCCACCCTGATGATTTTTTACGGACTAAGTAAGACGTAAGCCGAATTCTGTTCTCCCATCCCGTTACCAGGACGAAAGCGATGATCATTCCTCTGAGACCCTGATTGCTCAGGACCTTAAGCGACCTAACCCGGAGACTCGGACGGGCAGCCCTCAATCGTCCCCCTATTTGGTCTTGCTCCTGGTGGGGTTTACCGTGCCTCCATTGTTACCAATGGAGCGGTGAGCTCTTACCTCGCCGTTTCACCCTTACTAGGAAGATACTTCGCATCTTCACTAATAGCTTATAGCTATTAGCCAATAGCTACAAGTGAAAGCCATTAAGGCTTTCCTAGCGGTTTGTTTTATGTGTCACTTTCCTTAGGGTCACCCCCACTGGTTGTTAGCCAGCACCGCGCCCTGCGGAGTTCGGACTTTCCTCCCTGTCCACGAAACGGGACAGAGCGATCATCTGTCTTACTTAGTCCGAAATTTGGAATCTAAATTCCTTATATCTTAGCCCTTAATAATATTAAATCCAAATCACAAATCTTTCAAGCATTTTGTCTAATGCAGCTTATGATATTGATTATTCAGAGTTTGGACTCAGGATCAGGAATGCTTTCTGTCCACTGCCTTATTTGCCAGGGCATCCGCTTCTCTGTTTTTTTCACGCGGAATATGTTCAATAGTAAAATCCCTGAATTGGGAAGTCAATTCTTTTGCCTCTTTATACAATGGCAAAAGACCCTCATTTCTAACCTTATATATACCGTTAAGCTGTCTTACCATAAGCTCTGAATCTGAGTAAACAACAATTTTCCCGGCATTGTATTTCAAAGAGGTCTTCAATGCATTTAACAGTGCAGTATATTCAGCAACATTATTCGTTGTAATTCCGATATATCCGCCAACTTCTTCTATTACGCAGCCGTCAGAATCCTTAATGATTACCCCAAAACCACCTTCACCTGGATTTCCCCTTGCAACTCCGTCTGTAAAGATTTTCAGGATGCTGTGTCTTGTGGTTTCCAATAGAGGATCCTCTTGCAGTTTAAACAGTAGCTTATCTTTTCATTCTTTTTTATTTCAGCAAAGACCTGAGGCGGGACGCGCATATGACAGCCAAGACAGTGCTCATTTTTCACAGTTACGACAGCTAACCCCTTTTTGTCACTAAGAAGCCGGTTATATTCAGAAAGAAGTTTAGGATCCATACCGGCTACGATGTCGCTTTTTTGAGATTCCAGATCCTTTAAAATTTCAGCAAGTTTCTCATAATCCTTTTCAATTACTTCCTTCTCCCTGTTAAATACCTTCTCTGCTTCCTTAACTACATTTTCCTTCTCTGATCGCTTTACCTTTAATTCATCAAGCATTTCAAACAGGACTAATATCTTTTCTTCTATTTCAGACTTATCCTGTCCTGCAGACTCAATTTCCTTGAGCAGTGCATGATATTCCTTATTTGTCTTAATCTCAGGGATTTTCTCTTTAAGTTTAGTTACCTTGGTCTCTGCATCCTTGAGCGAACTCTCAAGGTTTTTTCGCTCCTTGGTAGCAGAATCAAAACCGGCAGACGCCTCTGATAACTCCTGTTGTGCTTTATCAAGGCTGCCCCTAATCGAGGCAATGATAGACGGCAGGTTCTTTTGCTTTTCTACTATCCCTGCAATGCGGAAGTCTTTATCCTGAAGTTGAACAAGAATCCTTAGCTGGTCATATTGTATAAAATCCATAAGTGAACTTTAAATTATATCATACATAATAAAACTTACAACTGCATAATACCATGTTAAACATGGTGGGCCCACCAGGACTTGAACCTGGGACCAACCGGTTATGAGCCGGTAGCTCTACCAACTGAGCTATGGGCCCTGCAATCCTACTCTATAAAGCTCTTGAGGCGTTTACTACGGCTTGGGTGTCTCAGCTTTCTTAAGGCCTTAGCTTCAATTTGTCTAATCCTTTCACGTGTAACATCAAAGCTCTGACCGACCTCCTCAAGAGTATGATCCGTTATTTCGCCTATCCCAAAACGCAGCCTCAGTACTTTTTCTTCCCTTGGCGTAAGTGTCTGTAACACAGAATCAATCTGCCCATGCAGGTTTGCCTTAACTGCTGCCTCCAGAGGAGACACCACCTTTTTGTCTTCAATGAAATCACCGAGATGGCTGTCTTCCTCCTCACCAACAGGGGTCTCCAATGAAATAGGCTCTTTTGCGATCTTAAGAACCTTCCTCACCTTGTCTACAGGAAGTTTCATCTCTGCAGCGATTTCTTCCGGAGTTGGTTCTCTGCCGATCTCCTGTACCAGCTGCCTTGATGTACGAATCAATTTGTTGATAGTTTCAATCATATGCACAGGGATCCTGATTGTCCGTGCCTGATCAGCAATCGCCCTTGTTATTGCCTGACGTATCCACCATGTAGCATAGGTACTGAACTTATAACCACGTCTGTATTCAAACTTATCTACTGCCTTCATCAGCCCAATGTTTCCTTCCTGAATAAGGTCAAGAAACTGAAGTCCGCGGTTGGTGTATTTCTTAGCGATACTTACGACCAAACGAAGGTTTGCTTCAATGAGCTCACTCTTTGCAATCCTGCTCCGTAACTCTGCCATCTCTAATACCTTTACAGCCTCTTTAAGTTCATGTGAAGGTATAACAACGTCATTCTCAATTAATCTCAGAGATTCCACAGCAGCAGACCAGGTCCTCTCCAAACTCAGGATATCTTCCTCCCGTTTATTGATCTTATCTGCCAGTCTCTTTAATTTTAATTTATTCCCCTGTATCTTACCGAAAATTACCGGAAGCTCATCGGCCTTGCATTTCATTTTCCTGCTGCAGACCTGAATCTCATTATCCTTGCGATGTATTTCCTTATTGTATTCTTTTAACTTCTCCACTATCATATCAATAAACTTTGCTTTCAGATTAAGGGAAACCACTACTTCAATTATCTTTGCCTTAATAGCTGAAATCTTGGAATTAGCCTTGGCAAGTTCTTTCACTTTTAATGTGCCGGAATTAACTTTTTTCTGCTGATTCCTGAATTCTCTATACGTCCTTTTTAGCTTTTCAATCACAGCCAAAGTCTTGTGCTTCAACTCCTCTATATCCTGTTCAACAATCTCCTCAAACTCGACATCTTCCTCTTCATATGTAGACACAAACTCATGAAGTGTGACTTTACCTGTCTTCAGTCTATCTCCGAATAAAACGATCTGACTTATGGTAAAAGGCATACCAAAGATTATAGATTCAATCTCCCTTTTACCTTCTTCAATCCTTTTAGCTATCTCGATCTCACCTTCCCTGCTTAAGAGGGATACATCTCCCATTTCTTTCAGGTAAAGCCTGACAGGATCATCTAACCTTGCTATCCCAACACTCAGATCTCTCTCTTCCTTCTCTTCTTCCTCTACCTCTTCTTCATTAACAAGTTTCTGATAATTTTCTTCTTCTATTTGATCAACAATGTCAATTTCCATCTCACCGAACATCATCATTATGCTATCCATCTCATCAGAGGAGACAAAATCTTCAGGCAAGGCATTATTAAGCTCATCATACGTTAGATAGCCTTTTTCCTTACCTACTGAAATAAGGT
>JADLDG010000028.1 GCA_020846775.1 Nitrospirota bacterium | reverse complement strand
TACAGATGGTGTACATTCTTTCTTCATAGGCGTGTCCCTCCTTGGTTTTGGCCCTCTCAAAGGCCGGGTTTTTGGTTACCAAGAGGATACGCCTTTTTAATTTCCACAGCAAGAGGGACACTACCGATATTGGAGAAAAAGATGGCATTTTATTTCATGAATTGTTAAGATGATGACCACAACTTTATATTGTAACTTTTGATTTTCATTTCATGACTTGTGAAGTTTGAATAACGATCATTAGCACAAATCCATAAAGAAAGGAGGGAGATAAAGATGAAAAAACTATTATTATTGTTTGTCACGGTATTGGTACCTTCACTTTTTATTGCCGGTTGTGGTGATGATCTTACAACCAGAACTGAAAACGTGGATGTGACACTCGATTCATTCCAACTGACCTATACACCCCCTGCTGGTGCGTCTGAATTGGCAGGAGCTGCCGTAGCAGCGTCTACATCAGGCGGTAACCCGTCGTGCGGCACAGTAAATCTTAACGGGCTTCTGGCTGACAATCCTGACTGGCAAGATATCGCCGACAGGATCAAAGAAGTCTCGATCAGTGAAACGCGCTACAGGATAATCAGTAATAGTACACCTTTTACTGTTACAGGCAGACTTCAGTTAACAAACAACAATACAGGACTTTTAACTGTAGTTGGCGAGAAAGAAATTGCTCCTTTAGAGACCATAAATGACTGGACTGAACTTCCATTTGTAAACAATGGACAGAACATTGTAAATCATTACTTGTCCCATCGGGATGAGTCCTTTCAATATTGTGTTGAAAGCACTCCTAATAATGAAAATCTGAATATGACTATCGAGATTCAGCTGGGTCTAAAAGCCAAAGTGAAAATATTATAATGACATTATGTATGCTTAGGGCCGCACCTTATTTTATTATAAGGTGTGACCCTGATGCACATCATCAAAATACCAATTGTAATACTGTTGCTACCGGAATAAAGATTTAAAGAATGACTTCATCTCAATCCATGATTGTCTGTCTGCCTCAGGATCATATTTCAAAGGAATATTGAACTTCTTTCCATAACTATCTGCCTCTGGATTTGTAAAGGCGTGCATAGCGCCTGGATAGGCCACAAACCTGTAATCAACTCCGGCTCTTTGCATTTCCTTCTTAAACTGGTCTACCTGCTCAGGGGTGACAAAAGAGTCGTCCGCTCCATGCAGCACAAGAACTCTGGCCTTTACAACACCGGGCTCTGCAGGTGTGTCAGTTGAGAGACTTCCATGGAAGCTTACCACACCATCCAGGTCCACTCCCATTCGGGCCATTTGCAATACTACACCACCGCCAAAGCAATAACCTATAGCAGCTATCTGATCAGGGTTAACCGTCTTTTGAGCCCGAAGGAGATTCAATGCTGCCATGAAACGCTTTTCGGCTTCATCTTTATTGCGCCTGACTTCTTCTGCAAACTTACCGGCCTCGTTGGGATGCGTTGCCTGCTTGCCGTCACCGTACATGTCGAGGGCAAAAGCCGTATAACCCAACTCCGCCAGCATTCGTGCCCGCTTCCGGGTATATTCGTTATTACCCCACCACTCATGAACCACCAAAACACCGGGGCGTTTGCCTTTGATGTTATTGTCATAGGCCAGGTATCCCTTCAGCGCCTGGCCATTGGAACTATAGTCTATCTCCCTGGTTTGCAATGTTGAACAAGCAGTAACAAGAAAAAACAACATTAGAATCATTATTCCATTTAAAGTTTTCATAATACCCTCCGTATGCTTATTACTGTCATCTGGAATCCTGTTCCAAGTTGTCTAACGCAGTTACCTTTTCTTTGTATTTCCTGATATCTATCCAGTTATGATGATTCAGATATAACAGCTATAACCTCTCATCATCATCATATTTTCCCATCTGTTTCATTACTGAGCGGACAACCCGGCCAAACGTTTTATCTTTCTTTCTCTTTTCAGCATATGACATCTGATAATGTTCTGATTCCTTTCTGAGCTTTAGATAATTACGATAGTGATCCTCGTTCAGTTCCCCATTTTCCATTGCCGTCAGAACTGCACATCCAGGGATATTGGTGTGGCTGCAATTGGTGAAGCGGCAGCTCAGCGAAAGTTCCACGATATCGCTGAAACTATCATCTATCCCTTCTCCAGCCCCCGGAATTCCTAACTCCCGCATTCCCGGCGTATCTATCAACATCGCCCCCTGATCAAGAATGATCAGTTGCCGGCGTGCTGTTGAGTGCGTACCTTCTCCGGTGCCGCTGACGGCCTTTGTGTCGAATACATCCCGGCCGATGATGCGGTTTATGAGTGTGGTCTTGCCGACTCCTGATGAACCAAGGAGGCAGTATGTACTGCCTGGAACAAGATGTTTCCGGATTACATCAACCCCGGCGCCGGTCGTGCAGCTGAGGGCGATGAGGTCATAAGAGATACCGGACTGCCTGATCTCCGTGATCCTTCTCTCCACCTCATCGGGCGTAATCAAGTCTATCTTGCTAAGGATGACGATTGGCTTTATATGGCCTTCATTTGCCATCACAAGGTATCGTTCGAGTCTTTTAATATTGAAATCGTAATGACATGATTGAACAATGAACGCAGTGTCTATGTTTGCCGCGATCATCTGTATGTCCACTGTCCTGCCCGCATACTTACGGCACAAGAATGTCTTTCTATGTATAACCTCATGAATTACCGCCGTGCTTCCTGAGTTGTGGTATTGCACACAAACCCAGTCGCCGACACAAGGCAGTTCTGCACTTGACTTGGCAGTGTAGCGGAATTTCCCTGAAACCCTGGCTGGTATTTCCTCACGTTCGTTTCGGACGAGGCATGATCCACGATCAACCGCAGTTACCCGGGCAAATTGCTGCTCTGGTCGAGCTGTTTCAGCAGCCTGATCTTTAAACCAGCGGTCAAATCCAAGTTCTATCAATTCCATGGGTGCAATCTTTCTAATTCGGCTTGCATTTGCAAAGACTATCTCAAAAAGTATAACACAAAGCCTTCTTGACTACGAATCAGGGGTATTATTCAAATAACACGCTTGCAAAGATGCAGCAGCTTGGAGAGCTTGGTTGTGAATTATACTTCAGGAAAATGTTTAATATTTTATTATGACATTTGTTGTCTGACGATTGTTTTCCACTTTTCCGGTGCAGCTCGTCTGATGTCGCTTAAATATATTTCATGATGCTTGCCAATCCTATTGCTGCCATTTTCTTTGATAAATAAATGTACCTTCTCAATGGTCGGCCTTTCCTCTGAGAACGGTCCAACATGCAATATTTGCGCAGCCTTTCCCTCCTTGAATGTTTCAAACCTGACCAAAGGCAAGGCAACAGGTCTTTTCTTCCTTTTCACTTCTTCCGTCGCCTCCTTAACCATTTCTCGAGTAATGAATTCCGGCTGCATAATCATCAATGTCCATTTCCATACATCTTTATTTCCCGTGCTGAATGCAGACATGTCATCAGCCCACCAGAGACATTCGAGTGGCAAGACTCCGTAATCAATACCGATGTCGCCCTTTTTAACCATGAACTTCAAAGTATAGGCGATCGGAAACAGGGCTTCGATCGCATCACTGAATGATTGCGATGCATTCGGGTCACCCTCTCCATCTATCGTGATGAAATTCATAGGGGGTACCTCTACAATATCTACTTTCCTGGCGGATGGGTTGTACAGGTGCTTAAGCTCTTTTTTGTAGTCTATCTTTTTCACTGATATTATCCTTTTGAAGACTGACTTCAGTGTTATTGGTCATGTCAGCCAATGCTTATTAACTGGAAGTTTACATACTGAATATATCATAAAGATAATAGACATACAAAGGAAACAGTCTGTTGTCAGGAATAGAAATATCCCGAAAGGGAAATGAAATTGTAACAGCGATTATAGTTATGATATAGTATGCACGCACAGCGCAGACTTTCTCTGCCATCTATTCAGTACATTTAAGAAGATGAGGAAAACGACACTCATGAGGAATATCCAAGGAAGACTGCTCAATCAGCAAAGAGAGTAAGCAGGCCTGCAAATGATGACTTACCGGAAGAGATTAGAATAAGCAATGCCAGGAGGGCATTATATAATAACCTCGATTGCAACGAGAAACTGGCAGTTTTTGCAGAGCGCATCTTCCCGATCATAAAATAGCAGAAATAGTATCAGGATGCAAAAGATCATAATCGGCGATATTAACATTGATGTAGTGCGTAAGGTTATCAAGAATGTGCACCTTAGCGTTTATCCGCCTCTGGGCAGGGTGCGTATTTCCGCACCGGTACGTATGGACATGGATGCCATCAGGGAATTTGCCATTTCAAAATTGAAATGGATAAAGAAACACCAGCACAGGATCCGTAGTCAGGAGAGGGAGGCACCGAGAGAATATATAACAGGTGAAAGCCATTACTACCTCGGAAGGCGTTACCTGTTAAGGATTATAGAATATAAGGCATCGCCGGATGTTTTAATAAAGCATGAGACAATTGATTTGTATGTTCGTCCGGATAGCAGCGTGGAAAAAAGGGCGTCTATCCTGGATGAGTGGTACCGGAAGAAAATGAAAGAGATTGTTATCGGATTAATTTCGCAGTATGAAAAGGTTATGAAGGTTCAGGTGTCTGAGTTTGGCATAAAGAAGATGAAGACCAGGTGGGGAACCTGCGGCGTACGCGCAAAGAGGATCTGGCTGAACCTTGAACTGGCGAAGAAGCCATTAGACTGTATCGAATATGTAGTTGTACATGAAATGGCGCACCTGTTGGAACGAAACCATAACGATAGATTTAAATCTCTCCTGGATCTGTATTTACCAAAGTGGAGATCTTATAAAGATGAGTTGAACAGACGCCCATTACGTCATGAAGACTGGAGCTGCTGATCTCAATTCCTGAATCTATTGTGGCACTGAACACATGCGTCCAACAGTCTGTGCGCAGCAGCCTGCACCTTCTTCATGTCGCCCTTTCCTGATGCTGCAAGCAGTCCTTCTAATTCCTTGTGGAATTTTTCATCCATCTCTATAAACTCTTTTAATCTGTCCCCATTCTTCGGAAGTTTGATCTCCCCTTTTTCCATGGCCTTCTCTGTATTCATCTTTGCCTTGTGAACCTCATGAAACGGGGCCTCAATGCCCTTAGGATTATTCAGGATCAGGGAAGTTATAAGATTCTTGAAAGCGCTGTCCAGAAGCCTCATTTCAACCTTTACCGGACTTTCTGTTGCTGCAGTCATGGCCTCCCCTGAATAAATGGCCGCTATGCAGAAAATAGTTGCTGATGTGATCGCAATAAATATAAGTCTTTTCATCTTATCTCCCTTCACTAAAGAATCCCTTCCCGAAAACCCCATCTACATCCTGAATAATAATATCATGTTTTTGATAATAATTCCTGATAAAATGACTTAATAATGTCCTGGGTCTTCTATGCACTCATAACTGCCTTTTCCATTGCTACAGCCGATGCCATAAGCAAAAAGGCTTTGGTCCGGTCAAATGAATATGTCGTCGCATGGGTCAGACAGGGCTACTCTCTCCCCTTTTTAGTCGTTGCATTCTTTTTTATTGATATACCCCCATTGGACACTACCTTCTGGCTGACCCTTCTGATAGTAATACCGCTGGATGTAACTGCCATTATTCTATACATTAAGGCTATCAGCCTTTCTCCGCTATCTCTGACTATACCATTTATTGCACTAAGCCCCGTCTTTGTAATTATTACTGCCTTTGTGGTACTCGGTGAACTGCCGGATATCTCAGGCCTCATTGGCATATTCCTGATCGTGGCAGGGGCTTACCTCCTTAATGTCAGGGCCACAAGGCATGGCGTGCTTGGTCCCATAAAGGCAATCAGGAAAGAAAAAGGGTCAGTCTTTATGATCATAGTCGCCATCATATTTAGTTTTACCTCTACACTTGGAAAGGTTGCTGTAATTCACTCGAGTCCCCTGTTTTTCGGGGCATTCTATCCATTTGTGCTTACTATTGTATTCACTATAATTGCAGGACTCAAAGGGCAGTTGTCGGGTATAATATCACGGCCATGGATATTTCTGGGGATTGGGTTCTGTATGGCAGTGATGATGCTCTCCCATTATCTTGCACTCAGTCTTACGGATGTTGCCTACATGATATCAGTCAAGAGGTGCAGTCTGCTGTTTAGCGTAATATATGGATGGGCGATATTCAAGGAGATAAGTATTTCAGAAAGATTGATCGGTTCGATATTGATGATCGCCGGTGTGGTCGCTATAACCTTATTTTAAATTCACTCCCCTCTTTATTGCCAATGTATTCCTTTTTATAAATCTCTCCCGCTCCTTTTTGCCGCTTATCTCTTTCTTCGCCCTGTCCCTCATTTCACCGATTGCCCTGAGTTTTTTTGCCAGTTCCGGTCCATACATCTTTTCAAGCTCCTTCCTTATCTCCCTTGCGAATGCAGGACTTACACCTCCGGTTGAAACGGCTATTGAAAGCATGCCCCTTCTGAAAACAGAAGGGACAATGAAATTACACAAATCCGGGGTATCAACAACATTAATCAGCTTGTGTAGTAACTCAGCATCTCTCGCCACTCTTTCATTGGTTTCTCTGGAACTGGTTGCCGCTATCACAATATTCGCTGATGTCAAATCACCTTTTCTGTACACACGTCCTATGTGTTTTATCAGACTCTTATCCTTATAATTCCTGAGTCGTTTTGTAATCTCAGGCGCTATCACGGTAATCAGCGTACCTGTCCTGATGAGTGACGAACATTTTCTTTCAGCCACCTGACCCCCGCCAACTATTACACATCTTTTTCCTGTGAGGTCTAAAAAAACAGGATAGTAACCTTTATTTTTCATATTCCGTTTAATTTTTAAGTCACTTTCATCAATGGGTTGACTGATATATCAGAAATAGAGTATACTACTTTTTAACTTTTTAAAAGGAGGTAGTATATGACACTTCAGGAAATCAAAAAGATGGCCCAGCAGGTTGGGATCCCGGCATCAGGAACCAAGGTTGATCTGATTAAATCAATTCAGCGAAATGAGGGTAATTTTGATTGCTTTGGGACAGCAAGCACTGGTTTTTGCGACCAGAATAGCTGCATTTGGAGAACCGACTGCCTGAAGCCTTCTAAGAAGGCACAGTAACCCTTCTCACCAGCAAAGTCCGGATACTGAGAAACTACATAAGAGGTCAAGACAGTCGAATCAGGGTAGTCGTGGGTTAAAAATCCATTCAGAATAGTCATTTATACGGCGGCGTAGCCAAGTGGTAAGGCAGAGGTCTGCAAAACCTTTATTCAGCGGTTCAAATCCGCTCGCCGCCTCCAATAATGAAGAGTACTACATTAAAACAGAGAGGATACACCTCTAATCTGCTCAATTATCATCATGAAAGTCCATCCTCAGTTTTTCTGCCTCCCATATCCCCTTTTCCACATTTTCACCTTTCACAAATAAGAGATAGCTGTATTTCCCGTAATGAACCAGCCTTTCTCCCACTGAGACAATATCCTCAGCCCTTTCCCCTGTGATGAAAAGGACTACAGCACCTTTATTGTATGGGCTGTCCAGGGCAACTGCAAGGACCGCGTCAGTTTTATCATAGACTTTGCCGCCAACAGAAACAGTATCTTCCCCTATCTTGATTAATGATGGAAGGACGGGGTCATCAAACTTCACACTGCCTTCCAGTAAAGCGGCGGCACGCAGATAGGCATCAGACACGACCTTCTTACCTCCCGCCGGAGCAATTATCGTCTTTTCTTTTGCACCGGTAAATCTACCTATGGTTGGCGGGACCTCTGACTGGTTTAATCTCCTGAAGATATTGTAATCCGGGTCAAAGGTAATGGACACAGGCCTGGATGATACATGTACTTCTATAGTGTTTAAAGATTTGCTGATCCAGTGATAGGAAAGCAGGCTGCCTTTCTCCGTTTCTACTAAAACAGGCAGGTATAACTCATAAGGGTCATCACCCTGTATTATATCAGCCTTTATGGAGTAACCTGTCTGACCGGAAGCACCTATCCCCTCCATATCATACCGAACCTTATGCTGATCTTGTTTCAGTTTAGTTTCGGGTTCTTCTACCACTGACGACGTTTGAGATCCTGAAACAAATTCAGGATGAATTACGAGTTCGTCATCTGAGAATACCCTCACATCCCCAAGTGTTATCTGAGGCGCCCCTGCCCCTTCCACCCACTGTCTGAAAAACGAGCGAAGTTCCCTGCCTGATACTTTTTCGAATGAAAGGCGGAAATCATTCCATGTCGCAGCCTTAAAGCCCCTCACGGCGATTACATCACGCAGTCCTTTGTAGAAAATCTCATCGCCAAGCATCACACGGAGCATGTGAAAGACATATGCCCCCTTGCCATACCCAATCGCCCTGTCTGCGGGGTTCTCCCTCCTGACGAATCGTGTGAGAGGATAATCACTCGCTCGATCTGTATAATTTGTATAGTCCCTTAGAAGCTGGTTCCTGTATGACACCCCATTTCCCTCCATCTCATCATACAGATAATCTGCAACATAAGTCGTCAATCCCTCGCTCCAGTTTCCCGACTTATAGTCGGGATATACATAGTTCCCCCACCAGTTATGGGCTATCTCGTGGCCGAGAGATGTCTTTACCATAAAAGGAAGCCTCAGGACTGTCTGACCAAGAAGTGTGAAGGATGGCATCCCGAATCCTGTAGGCAGGATATTTTCTACCACAGCAAATTTCCGGAAAGGATATTTGCCGAACAGCCCTTCATATAACTCAAGATACTTTTTTGAATAATCCATATATCCTTGAGCAAGACCTGTATCTTCAGGGAAAAAATACGTATAGATAGCAATGTTATTATAATTGTCTTCATTGATAACATATTTTCCGCCAACTAAGAAAATATATCCAGCAGGATGAGGGAAATCCCATGTTGAGATTGTTATTCCATTCTTCACATTTCTTGAGACACGTGTCCCCTCCATTACCACCTCATAGCCTGTTGGTGTAACCGCTGTCAAATTAAACGTAGTTGAGCTGTCTACGCACGGATACCAGCATGCAGAACCATCAAGAAGAATAATATCTTCCCCTGCATAAGCTACAGGCTTATCGCTGATAAATTCTCTTGAGGAATTTACACCTTCAGGCATATCCGGAAATCTGCCGTTGTAGTGAATTTCAATTTCAATAATGGATTTACCAGGAGGAAGATGAACAATTACCTTTTTTTGATCTCTATCATCACTGATAAAGTAATACAACTTCTCACCGCCTGTCTCTCTGATTTCCAGGATAGAGACATTTTTGTGCAGGAAGAATGTAATCTCATGCTTCCCCATCACAATTGTCTTGTATCTGTCAACGGCATCAATCGTATGGGTTTTTAAATCAAACTCTATCCTGATATTATGTGAAGGGACGGTATTTGGGAAAGAAATTGCCTCTGCCACCGATAGAAATAGAGTCAACATGCTCAACAGTATTATTTCGCTACGTAATCGCATAGGGGAATTTAATATTAGCATAAATATCAGGACTGGTGCAGGGCACTATTTAGTATTGAGGCCTTACGCAATAAATTCTCCCTTTTTCTTGACAATGACGACAACGGATTGATATTATTACATAGAGATATGCTATCACGAATCACATCATTCTTCACAGAAAAGATGGCCCCTCCACAAGGCAAATCTTCATATCAGAAAGATAAGTCTATACAGATTGCCACCTGTGCAATACTTCTGGAGGCAGCTAATGCTGACGACAACATATCAGACGTGGAGATGTCCTGCATCAGAAAGGCACTCAAAAAGTTCCACAACCTGGAAAGCGATGAGATCAATGAGTTGATTGCTTTAACCCGTGAACAGGCTGAAGGGGCCATTGATATATGGCAATTCACAAATCTTATCAATCAAACGTACAATACTGAAGAAAAGATGCGACTGATGGAACATATATGGATAGTCATCCTGTCTGATGGAACACTGGATCAGTTTGAAGACTACATAGCCAGGAAGCTAAAACCCCTCCTCCGACTTGATCACAAGGAATGGATTGACACCAAGCTCAATGCCAGGAAGATCCTTAAGGGTCTGGCATAATCTGATAACACCTGCCTTTCCGGAAAGCTCACATTCTGTGGATCGTCTTTGTGCCAAAGGATTATTCCCGTCCGACTTTAGATAAGCATACCCTCTTCAAACGAACTCCCGCTTTTGTAATTGTCTGTTGTATTTGAGTCTGTCTGGTTGTTATCTCTGCTTACAATGTCAGTCTCGCCGGCATCTCTTCTCACCCTGCAGTTTACATTGACATCCAGCGGCAGGAGCATGCCATGCCCCCACAACCTGATGCCTCTGCCTCCCTTGACGGCCTCCCTTTAATCCCCCAAACTGTGGATAGTAGACTTTGTACCTTTTAAAATCGGTCTTTATAACAGGGGTAGGCCAGTTGTGCCTATTAAATATGGATGGATAAATTAATGAAAGGGGGGACAAATATGATAACGACTATCAATTTCTTTTCTTCATTGTTGGACAATATCAGGAATAACAGGGAAAAGATGTGAGGGGGCTTACAATTTGAAATGAGTCTTGCACTACGCTTCGTTTGTTTATACAAAAAATGCGCTGTAGTGTTAAAATCTTGTTTTCAAGCAGTTCTCTGTGGTTAAATCTTAACAGTAGCTAAAATAAAAAGGGGGAATGTTATGCATATCGGGATGATAGGTCTTGGGAAAATGGGTATGAATATGGCGAGACGGCTGCTCGTCGGAGGACATAAGGTTACAGCCTATAACCGCACACCGGAACGTATCAATGAAATCGAAAAGGAAGGGGTAATAGGTGCTTACACCCTTGAGGAAATGATCACAACTTTGCCGGCCCCGCGAACCGTCTGGTTAATGGTGCCTGCCGGAAAACCTGTAGATGAGTTTATTGGAAGACTTCAGCCGCTCCTTGAACGGGGAGACATTATTATAGACGGCGGAAACAGTTTTTATAAAGATGATATCCGGCATGAAGCGGAACTCAAACCCTATGGCATACATTATATGGATGCAGGAGTTAGCGGCGGGATCTGGGGACTTCAAATTGGATATTGTCTGATGATCGGCGGCGACAAGAAGATCTATGAATATGTCGAGCCTGTCTTTAAGACCCTCGCACCGGAGAGCGGCTATCTCTACTGCGGAAAGACAGGGTCAGGACATTTTGTAAAGATGGTGCATAATGGGATTGAATATGGAATGATGGCTGCTTATGCAGAGGGGTTCGAGATCCTGAAGACCTCACCGTATGGGGATAATATGGATTTATCGAGGGTTTCAAATCTATGGAATCACGGGAGTGTAATCCGTTCATGGCTTCTTGAGCTTGCAGAGTCTGCATTTACGAAAGACAAAAACCTTTCGTCCATCACCGGCTATGTTGAAGATTCAGGAGAAGGACGCTGGATAGTGCAGGAGGCGGTAGATATGGCTGTGCCGCTTCCAGTTATCTCCTCTGCCCTCTTTCAGCGCTTCCGTTCCCGTGAGGCTGAGTCATTCGCCGACAAGGTGCTTGCTGCACTGAGGCATGAATTCGGAGGGCATGGGGTGGTACAAAAGGGATAGAATAGGTATGTCAACTTTAGGATGGGCGTCCTTGTATACGGTTGCCTTTAAGGGCGGGACACCCCCTGCAGGAATAGTCAGAAAGACAGGGGGGCTTTTGCTGACTTTGTTCGTGCTGGTTATTCTCGAGGTCACACCCGCTGTGGCTGAGGTTACATTCCGGGACTTGGCAGCCAAAATGGGTTAGGCCTCTACGCCGGCCCCGTGGGTCATCGTAGCGACAATCACGGCAATGCCAGATATGGTGCGGGTATTTCCTATATGTATTTTTTAGAGGGCATCGACGGCAGAGGCTTGGTGCTGGGCGTGACGCCCGCTGTCGGGAATGACAGTGGCCATACCAAGGGCCGATTGCTGTTCAACGTCGGTTATCAGTTTTAGGATCATATAGTGGGTCAAATCTTTATCGTTGACAAAAAAGATATACAAGCTGTTGAATAAGACTCATTGGTATCCTTCTGGCTTTTGCCATCTGTTAAGGCAGAAGCACTCAAGAGGATATATAACAGGCGTCATCCGGACCTGAATGAATGGGAAAAATCATCAGTCGAAAAGGTTCACAGTTATGAAGCCGGCTACTTGGGCAATGTGGAAGCGCATCAACTGACGAAAAGGATGGACAAAGGTGGAGGGCATTGTGAGTATGATCCGAAGACTCTGAGAGAGTATCCGACGGCAGATAGTGGATGTTGTTATCGCGAGGAATAAACTTCATCAACGGTTGGTACGGCGAACCCTGGATTTAGTCTTCAGGTTTGATGGCCTTTGCCAATTAATCTCCGGTTATTTTTTCCCCGGGACGTCGCATTCAGCAACCTGAGAAACCATTCAAGGGAAAAGAAATTGTTCTTCCATCACTGAGTTCTAAAGTTAAAGTATCTTCTGTCACTTCCACATCTTCCGCCCTCGGTACCCCTTTTTCAATTACCGGAATATTCATGCCATGCCTCCAATAATTCTGAACAATTCTTATTAACAATTTTATGAATTTTGGAAATCTCTAACCTGTTAAATCCTCCACTACTTTGTAGCCTGACAGGGTTAAGCCGGAATTTTGCAATATTATCATCCCGTTCAAGCTGAGTTGGTTTGACGAGCTGGGCTATGCTATTCTCAACGGTTATCCACCTGAAAGGCAGGAGAGGGCAACCAGGACAGTAATGGAACAGGCAGGGCTATTGTGCAGGGATTGGGCTGTTTAACAATTATAACCATTACATTCACACGATTTTTTTGCTATAGTCATTAACATAATGGAACAACAGATAGACGACAGCCGCCTGCAGGCCGACATACTTTACCTTGAAGATGCCCTTAGCGAGGTGATAATGGAGCAGGAGGGTGAAGAGCTGTATCATTTAATCAAAGAATTTGAAAATGCCTGTAAACAGATTAAAGATCAATATAATCCATCTATCGAAGAATTCCTCCTCAGGGAATCAGAGAAGCTCGATCTCCCTACATCATCAAAGCTCATACAGGCATTTGCGCTTTATTTCTATCTTTTAAATACTGCCGAGGAAAACTTCGGCATGCAGCGGCGCAGGGAGATACAGCGCAAGGGTGGAAGTATTACAGGATCCTTTGAGGAGTGCCTTTCAAGGTTGAAGCAAAAGGGAGTAGACAGACAGATAATCCTTGAAATAATAAATAACCTTTCCGTGGGACCGGTCATGACGGCCCATCCTACTGAGGCAAAGCGTCTCACTATACTTAAGAAATACAGGAAGATCTACCTTACTATATTTAAAAAAGAAAATCCTATATGGACGCCTGAAGAAAAGGCGCTCCTGCGTCAGGAGATTATCAATGAAATACAAAAACTCTGGCATACAGGAGACATATTCCTTGAGAGGCCCACAGTTAAAGAAGAAATTACAAATGGGCTTCACTATTTTCGGGAGACATTCTATGTTGCCATTCCTAAGCTCTACCTCTCTCTAAAAAGGGCTGTTAACAGGTTTTATCCTGATGGAGCACTGGACCTGCCTCCATTCCTGAAGTTCGGCTCATGGATCGGCGGGGACAGGGACGGCAACCCGAATGTCACACCAGATCTCACAAAATGGGCACTAACGGCACAGAAAGACCTTATCCTCTCTCTGTATGTACAATCTGTTTATGAGTTGATTGGAAGCCTCAGCCAGTCAACAAATAAGGTCAGGGTCTCTGCAGAATTACTATCCTCAATTGAAACAGATGCTGCAAAAATGCCTGATATTGGACAAAGGGTTGTTGGCAGAAATCCATATGAACCCTACAGGCAGAAACTATCGTTCATAAAGATACGACTGGAGAAGACACGGGAAGCTAATAAGGCGGACTTGATGTCTCAGGTATCACACTCAGAAAGGGTCTATCAAAATCCATCCGAGCTCCTGGATGACCTGCAAATAATCCGCAGGAGTCTTTATGAGAATAATGGTTCAAGGACTGCAGAGTTAGAAATTGATGCCCTGATAAAAAGGGTTGAGGTTTTCGGTTTCCGCCTTGTCAAACTTGATGTAAGGGAAAACGCATCAAAACATACAAGTGCAGTATGTGAAATATTCGATAGGTTAGGGATACACCGGGATTTCCGTGATTTGACTGAAAAAGACAGAATTGGCGTCCTGACATCGGAAATAGAAAACCGTCGTCCGCTGATTTACGAAGAGATGGATCTGACACCTGACTGTGTCAGGACTATAGAGACATTAAGGGTTATAAAATGGGCAAGAAGGAGGATCAGTCCTGAGGCTATAACTACCTATATTATCAGTATGACCCATGAGATTAGCGATATCCTGACGTTATTTCTCCTTGCAAAGGAGACTGGACTTTACAGGGAAGCTGGAAGTTCGGGTGAGGCTGCTGCAAGGATAGACATTGTCCCTCTTTTTGAGACCATTGACGATCTGAGGAGGTCAGGAGAAATAATGGATGGCCTTTTTTCACTTCCAGTCTACAGGAGGTATCTTGAGCTGCGAGGTGATTTGCAGGAGATCATGCTTGGATATTCTGACAGTAGTAAGGATGGCGGGATACTTACTTCAAGCTGGGAACTTTATAAGACACAGAAAATACTGAGGGACATAGCAGAGAGACATGGTATTCGCCTGAGATTGTTCCATGGCAGGGGCGGTACCGTTGGAAGGGGAGGCGGCCCAACACACAAGGCCATACTTGCCGGGCCTCCGGGAACCATTTTAGGCAACATCAAGATTACCGAGCAGGGTGAGGTAATATCGTCCAAATATGCAAATATGGGGACTGCCCTGCACAACCTTGAACTTATTGCCGCCGGGGTAATAGAGGCAAGCACTCCTGCCTTCCATGAGGAGATCAATACTCTGGATGACAAATATACGCCAATACTGGACGAGATATCTGCTGTGGCTTATGGATTATACCGGGAATTGGTAGATGACCCTGATTTCTATTCTTACTTTATACATGCAACGCCTATTAATGAAATAGGTCTTGCCAAGATAGGATCACGTCCTCAAAAGAGAAAAGAGAGCTGGAGGATAGAAGACCTCAGGGCAATACCATGGATATTCAGCTGGACCCAGAGCAGGAACATGCTGCCGGCATGGTATCCTATCGGGACAACATTTAAGAGGTTTATCGCAGGTAACCCTGAAGCCAACACCGGTATACTTAAAGAAATGTACCAGAAGTGGCCATTTTTTGAAAACCTGCTTGATAATATACAGATGACCATGGCAAAGGCTGATATGAATATTGCCCATCTATATTCTCACCTTGTTCCAGAAGAGGCGATACGAGACAGGATCTTTGACATCATGAAAAGGGAGTTTGAATCGTCAAGAGAGATGATACTCTTAATAACAGGACAGAAAAATCTCCTGGACAACGACCCATGGCTCCAGAAGTCTCTACTGTTGAGAAACCCTTTTATGGACCCCATTAACTATATCCAGGTAAACCTCCTGAAGCAGCTCAGGGCAAAAGACACTACTGCTGAGAAAAAGAAAGAGTTGACTGAAACCGTACTCCTGACTATAAGCTGCATTGCAGCCGGTATGAGAAATACAGGTTAGGTCTGTTCAGGATGTCAGCAGGATGTAAGGGGCAGCCTGACATCCTGATCGTTTATTCCATTACATGAGTTCTTTATTTACCTTAATCTTTGCCTTGGCACGCAGAGCAACTGCGTAAGACATGACCGCCTTTTCCTGCTTCTGGAAGCGTACAAACTTCTTAAGTCTCTGCAATTCATCAGGCAGTCTGTCTGCCGGAGTACCACTTTTACCTCCGGGAAGACTCAGAGGGAATGCTTCATTTACTTCAGCGTTGGACACATAGACAGAATCCTTTATAATACTCTTCATCTTATCTATAAGAAATTCCTCCCGTTGAGAACTCTCAAAAGCTGATTCATTGAGCCGGTTTGCTTCAAGAATACTTTTATACAGTTTACGGTTGAACTTTCCATCTTTATGAAACACCTTTATTTTCATAATTCCGTCTCTAAGCTCATCATCGCTTACACTCAGTCCAAGATCTGTAGCAGATTCAAGCCATAGTTTTCTTGCAACGAGTTCGTCAATTACCTTACCCTTCACATCCATTTTCTCAAGCATCTCACTGTCAAACTTGTCTTTATATGCATTTCTGTAACTGTCTACCGCCCTATTGTATGCCTTATTATATTCCTGCGCCTTTATTTCCATACCATTTACAGAAATTGCCATATCCGCATCCCGTGACTTAATCCCATACCATCCCATTGAAAGGACAAAGGTTACAGCAATGACTCCCATGATGATTTTAAGTACCAATGGGTTGTCAACTGCAAGCTCTCGTACTATTTTTAACATGTTCTGCCTCCCTAATATAGATCGTTTTTAAAATGTTTACTCAAGGCCAGTTCCTGTGCATGATAGTGTGAACCTATATCTTTTCCGTAGCTCATCTCAGGCAGTTCAGCCATCTTCTCATACCTTATCTTGAAAAAGACCTGCCCGTCTTCTATCCGGAATGGCACATCATGCGGTCTGACCTCAAGAACAGACCTCGTACCATTCACCTCACCATGTCCGTAGCCAAAACCGCTGTCAAAAAAACCGGCATAATGAGTCCTTAACTCACCGGACCCTGCATCAAACTCTATCATCTCAGCAGCATATTCAAGCGGCACACGCACCTTTTCCTTGGACGCAAATATATAAAACTCTTCAGGCTCTAATATAAGGAAACCTTCCCTTGGTGCATATATAGACTCCCAGTAATCAGACGCGAGATATCCTCCGACCTTGCTTAAATCTATAATAGAGCTGTTCCTCTTAGCCTTGAATCCTATAACTCCCTTGCTTGTGTTTCCTTTCAGATCTACTCTCATGCAAAGTCCGTCACGTATGATAGCAGATCCTGACGGCAAAAGCACACCATCCTCATTAAACAACAGCTGTCTTGAAGTACAGACGTCTGCAAGCAATCTATCTTCAACAAGCTGGCGGTCATTAAAAAGCCTTAACTGGTTAAGGCACTGGCCTGTCTCTACTTTAACAGTAAAAGACCTCGGAAAGACTTCAAGGTATAGTCTGCCTGAGTATCCATTATCTATCTCATCAAATCTATAACCCTTATCCGTTATTACCCTGGTGAATATATCCAGTCTGCCCGTTGAACTTTTCGGGTTTGTCTTGCCATTAATATCACCGGGAAGATGCATTTCTTCTATCAATGGAATAACATATACATTCTTTTTCTCCAGTATCCCGTTAGCATCAAGATCCACTTCATACATATACAGCTCATCCAGCAGGTCCTCCACTCTCCTTCGCTGAGGCAGGAAACTGCTTCTTACCCGGTAGGCCTTATTTCCGAGTCGTAGGTCCATACTTGCAGGCTGCAACTGTTTGTCGTGAACCGGGACGGATGGTTTAATAACCCCGGCATCTATAAGTTGCTTCAGATCCTGTATTGGCAAAGTACCTTTATTAGAAATATTCATTCGAAAACCCTGATTAATCACAGCCAACCTTTTCGTCTTCCGGCTGAGGATATATGTAGACTTTGTCCTTGAGATTCCTGGCTACTACCTCTCTGTCATTTATCTCAACTATAAAATCCGGCGGCAGCAACGGTACCTTTCCCCCGCCTCCCGGAAGATCAATTACAAACTTAGGTATAGCCATACCTGATATCCTCCCCTGCAGCGCCTTGATTATGCTTAAACCGCACTCTACCGGTGTCCTTAAGTGCTCTGTGCCGCGGGTTAGATCTGCCTGATAAAGATAATATGGCTTTACCCTTATTGCCAGCAGTTTTTGCATCAACTCTTTTATGATCTCAGGATCATCATTGATTCCTTTCAGCAGGACTGTCTGGCTTCCAAGCGGTATGCCAGCATCTGCCAGTCTGCCGCAAGCAATGGCAACCTCTTCCGTTATTTCCCGCGGGTGAATGAAGTTGATATTAATATACAATGGATGATATTTTTTTAACATACTGCAGAGTTTTTTTGTTATACGTTGAGGCAGTGCGCCAGGAACCCGTGTGCCTATCCTTATTATCTCGAGATGGGGAATCTCCTTTAATGATTTCAATATCTCCTCAAGTTCCCTGTCCTTTAATATAAGAGGATCTCCTCCGGAAAGGATAACATCTCTTATCTCAGCATGGTCCCTGATGTAGTCTATGCCCTCTCTTATCATCTCTCTTGAAATCGGCGCCTTACCAACAAACCGTTTTCTTGTGCAGAATCTGCAATAGACAGGACACTGGTGGGACACCATTAGCAGGGCCCTGTCCTCATACCTGTGTACGACAGAATGTACAGGGCTGTCACCCTCTTCATTGAGCGGGTCGTCCAATCCGACATGATCACTGATTTCCTGCTCATCAGGAACGACCTGCCTGTAAATCGGGTCATCTTTTTCCTGAATGAGGCTCAGGAAAAAGGGATTGATCCGTGCAGGGTATTCTGACATGACCTTTGCGAGGACCTCTGCATCCAGGCCAAATTCATCAGAAAGCTGCCGGGCTTTTATAAGACTCTTCTTTAGCAGATGCTGCCATTGCTCCATTTTTACTCACTCCTTACCACTAATCCCAACCGAAGTAATAACTGCGTCTTTCATCCCATGGATAAGTTTCTTATCAAGAGGGCATACGGTTGCCATAATTCCCCTCAACCTTACGGCTTCGCCTTCAACGAAGTAGTACGGGCAGAGCCTGACGCGGCCTGTCATCGTCGTTATATCAGCTTTAACTACCCCAGCGGATATAGAATTTAATTCTGTATCCGATAGTTTGCCGGGATTGTCAGCCAGATAATCTATCTGCACGTGCCGACCCTTGTGAAACTCCTGGAGTATATAAGGCGTCCTGTCAAAACTATTTAATGCCCCCTCAATGACTGCACCCCAATCGTCCTTTGAAACATCCTCTCCTACTGTTACCCCCCTGCTTCCCCAGGCAAGCTCTGAAAAACCAGACGGCTTTATAACAAAGCGCCTCTCCTTTTGAGTAGAATCTGCAAGGTCCGCCCATTTAGAGACGACATTCCTGTTGCCAATTCGCAGTCCAGGTATTATACCATATGGCGGCATTTCTGCGGGATCAAGTATCCATGTCCGGGGAAATAGTTTACTAAGCATAGCAAATACGTCTTTACCAAGCTCATTAACCCAATATGTTTCGAGCAGCGGGTGATGAAATATGGCGTAAAGCATTTTCTCCTCAATAAATGTCTTAAATGGCGGAGTTACCGCCACGTCTTTCTTTCTCGCGCTGTACATGATCAACTCTGACTTAGGGATGTTTTGCATGTCAAAGAGCTCATAAAACCTGTAGACAACATCTATTTTTAACCTTCCGAATCCCGCCGTACCACCATTTGGCCCATCAAAATACAACCCCTCCTCATTAAATATAACATCCTGAGGCCTGATCGTGTATGCCCTGCCACCTGATTCCCTAATGGCCCCGGCTAACCACTCCATCTCAGCCCTATAATCCCTTGATTCATCTGAAACGATAATCGCGATTACAGGGTCATGCAGGTGAGCAACACCACTGACCATGTTCATAAACCCCTTCAGCATGTTATCTTTTTCTAAAGTTTCACCTGCGACTGAATATCCATAGTCACCATAAGCCCTGTTAAGGCTACCGGTTATACCAATTCCCCCTGGCACAGAATCCAGTTCAGAGGCGATCATTCCATTTTCTGTAAGAATAATATCAGGTCTTATTACCCCTGGAAGGAGCCCCTTCATCCTGTTCATAGAGGCATATTCTATAAGGGATTGTGGTTTGCCCTGATTCAGATACCGGGCAATCCACTCCGGCATTCTGCCGTGAATGCTCTCATAGTATATTTTATTTGAGGCCTTATAGAAGGAATAAAGTGCGGGACCAAGCAGTTCAAGAAACCTGTATTCATCCAGTCTGATCAGGTAAGGCGCCGGTGAAACAAGCCACTGATTATAAACACCATCTTCTTTAAGCTTTTCCCTGATATGCCGGCACCGGTCTGCAGGTGACATATCCATAATCAGCCATCCTCTACTGCACTGACCTTGTGTGGCCGGATGAAGTCTGTGCCATTTTTTTAGCTGCTATATACTCGTACGGGATTGCATCTACCTTGGCGTTTCTCAGACCAAGCACATAAATAGTGAGGTCCTTTGCCTGTTCCTCAGTAAGACCAAAATTAGGCATTATTGTAGCAGCAAGGCTTAAATCAGGGTTACCGGGGACAATCTTTTGAGGATCAAGAAAATGTTCATAGATCCAATGGGCCATGGTGTGATGTCCTTCCACATGCTGGAAATCATGAATGAGGAAGAAGGCAAGCTCTGTCTTACTTCCCACCCCTGTGAGCTCCGGTCCGATAGTGCCGCCCTCACCATTTATGAGGTGACACCCCCTGCACCCCAACTGATAAGAAAGGTCCCTTCCTTTAAAAAAGGCAGCAGCGCCTGGAAAATCCTGCGCTGTTACAGTTCTGTCATGAAGCTCCATGTGGCATTTGGAACACGATACCTGTGCATACTCTTTTGCCAATAGCTGACGATTTAGGTGATGAACTACTCCGTGCGTACCTTCAACAGTAACAACCTGCCCATCACCCTGATGACATACTGTACAGCCAAACTTATCTACAGGATGAGTTTTCAGAAAGTCACCGGGGTGCGTTGTCATAGGCTGAGGCTCATCAACAGCAAGAGGATTGCTTACCCCCAGGTGACATGAAATACACCTGTCGGTAGTATTCAATTGAGGAAGCCATATCTGTGCAATCCTGAGAGGGGTCTTAAGATATGAAGGATCATTCAGCTTCGCTGCCATCTTTTCATTATAGTCCTTCTGGTAATGCATCCACTCCTTGTTATTTTCCCTATAGAAGATAACTACCGCTATAATCATAACAACAATTATTGCTGCGGCGAATATTTTATTCCGCCTTCTCATCGCCTCAATTTCCCACTTGCGATTTATCATATTTTTATTTACTTTCTCTTATTACCCTTCTTGTACAAGTTTTCCATGAAACTGGAAAGACCAATGATACCAAAGGTAATTAATGCTGTTACTACTATAAAAAATATCCCTATTCCAAACTTTTGCCACATATTCTCACCACCCTATATTTTAAACCATGGCGTCAGTATTACATACTTTATTGAAAAAACCAGCCGCAGCCCGACTTTTATTGGTATACCAATCATGATGAGATACATTACTGCAAGAGGTACATATCTCATAAAACCAAGCTTCTTATAGAAATTCTTGAAATACAATGCAGGTATAATAAGACCAGCCCCAAAATATCCCAGTACTATAAGGTCAGACAAGGCCTTTCCTGCAAACTGACCGATGCCCAGCACCCGTGCAAATATTATTGGCAGGTCTTCAAGCCCGGTAGCAGGAGGCTTGTGAATATGACCGTTCTCCCATGGCCAGTACCAATTCCAGTCAAGGCCTCTGAACCAGACACCTATTACGATAAGGACTAACCATAAGGCCATCCCGAAACCATAGCTGCTTACGGCAAATTTCCGTTCCGAATAGGTATAGTACCCTTTCCCCTTCGGGTTTATATCAAGGAAAGGTATAAGCATCAGCCCTCCGGCAATAAGTATAGGAAGTCCTACACCTGCTATCCAGGGGTCAAAGAAGACAAGCAGTTCCTGTAGTCCTAGAAAGTACCAGGGGGCCTTCATCGGGTTTGGTGTAGTATCCCTGCTCGCCTCTTCCTCAAGGGGTGCGCCAAGATAAATTGAAGCAATAAGGAGAAGTGCCGTCACTATTATCACACAGAGAAATTCAAGATAAAAGAGGTGCGGCCAGCTGAAAATCGTATCTTCCGGCTCTTTCTCTACACCTGTGGCCGTCCCTTTGACGAGTTCCATAAGACCATATGTCTTATTGGGATCTCTCGGGAAAATATCGTGAGATTTTTCTGCCATTACATCTCCTTATTATAGCGGGCCTGAAAACCCATCTTTCCTTACTCGCCAGAAATGGACTGCAAGGAATACCACTACCAACATTGGCAGTACTACACAATGAAGAACATAGAATCTGAGGAGGGCATTCTGTCCAACCTCTGTCCCACCAAGCAGCATAAACTTAACGTCATTGTCAGGCCTCATGCCAAGTTGAACCCCGAAAGGACCTTCAACACCAAATAGCGGTGTTGCTGCCGCCATCTTGGTACCGACTGTAATAGCCCAGAGCGCAAGCTGATCCCACGGAAGAAGATATCCCGTCCAGCTTAACAACAATGTCAGCATTAAAAGCACGACACCTATTATCCAGTTAAATTCACGAGGCGATTTATATGAGCCTGTAAGAAAGACCCTGGTCATATGTATCCAGACAGTTGCTACCATACCCTGGGCAGCAAATCTGTGTATGTTTCTGAATGTCGTCCCATACGAGACAACTGTCATCATATCCTTGATATCCTGATAGGCGCGTCTGACATCTGGTACATAATAGAACATCAGCATAACTCCCGTTAATGCAAGCATAACAAACAACAGAAGTGATACCCCTCCCATGCACCATGTATATCTGAATTTTATTGACTCCCATCTGGTCTTAACCGGGTGCAGGTGATAAAGTACATTACTGAATGTAGTGAGAGACCTGTTCCGGGGCGTATCTTCGTAACCATGACGGAATATCGCCTTATAGATTTGTGTGCTTTTAACCCACTCTGAAATCTTTTCCCTGTTACTGCTGGCCATCATCCCTCCCTGTAAACCGTGCGCTGGGAATAACCCTATGCATTGAAGACAGAACTAATTCTGTACCCGAGAAGAGTTATCCCAAGGACAGGTGCTAAACCTTCAAAAAGAATGGCTCTACCTCGCGTGATGCCTCATCAACCCTCAAACCCTGTTCAGTAGACATCGGATCAGGGTCCTGCCTGTGATTGAAGTCTACGATAATCTGTCCGTCAGTAGGGTCAATCTTGAGTGCTGCTCGCCATAAAAGCCTCGGCGACGGCCCCCCTAATACATTCCCCTCTATGCTAAAAATGCTGCCATGACATGGGCAGAGAAATGCCTGTTTGTCCTGAAACCAGTTTGGAGTACAGCCGAGGTGCCTGCATATGGAAATCATCACATACAGGCCGCGTTCATTGCGGACTACCCAAATCTGCCTCTCTTTCTTCCACTTCTCACTAAGCCCCTCCGGATAATCCGATGGTTTGCCTATCTTAAAGACTTTCTGAGTCTCATACAGCACATTCGGGAAGTAGAAACGGTAAAAACTGAATGCAGAACCGCCAAGAGTCGCAGCAACCCCGCCCCATCCTACGTGGGAGAAAAAATCCCTTCTCGTTATTGTCTCATCAATGTCTTTCACCTATTTGAAACCTCTTCAAGCTCCTCTATGTACTCAAATATTTCCATGGTGACTGCACCTGTTGGACATCGTTTAGCGCAGTGTCCGCATCTTATACACATGTCCTCATCTTTAATCATTGCAGTACCCATTTGCGCCACGGCAGTCCGGTCGCCTACGGCTATCTCTTCCCATGAAATCTTATATCTCGCCTCAACTACTTTCCTGAGATTCTCGTCCCCGTCTATTTCTGTCACAGGCACCATCTTAAGACAATAGGTAGGACAGACATCAACACAACCGCCACACAGTATACAAAGATCTCCATCAAAGATCGTATTTATATGGCATTTCAGACATCTGATCCCCTGCTCTACTGCATCTTTTTCTTTATATCCTATCTCAACGAGATCTAAACTTTTCTTTCTCTCATCTGCCTCAATTGCAGGCGGCTCTTCCCTGACAAGACGGTCATAATCCTTGAACATCTTGTATTCCTTTGCCCCTGCAACCGGGTGCATTATACCCCTTCTCTTTACCTTTATACTGACGCCTCTTAAATATTCATCAATAGATCTTGCCGCTTTCTGACCCGCTGCAACAGCGGTTATTAATAACTTAGGACCATACGCAACATCACCTGTCGCAAAAACACCAGGCGAACTCGTCTTGTAGTTTTCAAGGTTAACCTTTATTACGCCAGGTCTTACCATTTCGATTCCATCCTCTTCTTTTATGAAGGATAGATCTGCACTCTGGCCGACAGTTATTATAACCGTATCGCATTCTATTACAAACTCTGAGTTTGGAGCAAACTGGGGGTTAAATCTCTTATTCTCATCAAAAACGCTTACGCACTTGACGACCTCAAGTCCAGTAACCCGACCATCTTTTCCAATTATCCTCTTGGGTCCATAACCATCGTGCAGGATTATACCTTCTTCTTCCCCTTCCATTATCTCGATGGGATCAGCCGGCATGATATTTCTCGTCTCAAGACAAGACATATGGACCTCTTTATCAGGTCCCAATCTGACAGCAGACCTTGAGGCATCATAAGCCACATTACCACCGCCAATTACAACGATCTTTTTGCCAATCTCGGGTGGATGTCCATAGTTACATGCCTTGATAAAATCCATTCCAATAAGAACACCCTTAAGGTTCGTCCCTTCTATAGGCAAGGAACGCCCATGCTGTAAACCTACAGAAATCAGAATTGCCTTATAACCCATATCTTTTAGTTTGGTAATTGTCAGGTCTTTTCCGATAGGCGAATTACATTTTATTTCAACTCCTAATGCCTCGATTGATGCAATTTCGGATTTGACTAGTTGCCTGGAAAGTCTGTAATTGGGAATTCCTATGACCATCATTCCGCCTGGCTCCGGTTCAGCCTCAAAGACGGTGACCTTGTAGCCAAAGAGTGCGAGGTCATGTGCTGCTGTAAGCCCTGCTGGTCCTGCGCCAATAATAGCAACTTTCTCAGCAGTCCCGGGCCTTAGCAGCTCTTTACGGGTATTGGAAAATCTTAAAACACCCTTAGGGTCGGTTACAGCCTCAACCCCGTATTTTTCTGTAACAAAACGTTTTAGAGCCCTTATTGATACGGACTCGTCAATATTACCTCTTCGGCAGGCAGCTTCACACGGGTGTCCGCATATACGGCCGCAAACAGACGCAAACGGGTTTGGTCCCCTCGCAATAGCATATGCCCTCTCATAATCGCCCTCGGCAATTGCCTGGACATAACCCCCTGAGTCTGTTCCAACCGGGCACGAGCTTCTGCATTTTACCTGTTCAGCAAAGTAGTCCACATCCGGGACTACTACCTTATACCTGCTCTTCAAATAAATCCCTCACAACCTGATTGTCTTCTACCAGGCCTCCTCATCATATTGAGATGGATTGATAAGATCACGGACGGATATAACTCCCACCACCTTACCATTCTCTGTAACCGCAAGGTGTCTTACCCTCTTTTGATCCATGTAATCCCCTGCCTCAAAAATTGTTTTATTACTTTCTATGGTCAGCAAAGGGGTGCTCATAATACCTTTTACTATATAACTGCTGCCATCGGTCCCTTTTGCAACGACCTTTTTTACTATATCCCTTTCAGTCACAATCCCTGCTATTTCACCACTCTCCTTGTCCATAACAAGGACACTTCCTACATCCTTCGACTCCATAACCTTCGCAACTTCCTGGACAGTCATCTGTTTGTCCACCGTTACGAGATTCCTTGCCATCACCCTTTTTACAGGGATCATTTCACAGCCTCCTAATTTTCTGTTTAATGGGAATTATAAATTAGCATGTAAATATTATATTTGTCAACTGGTTAAGCCATGGTTTTTTAATAATTATTTTTGATGAAAATTTCAGGATAATTTTACGGTCGGTATTTTATATATCCTGTCCGGATATCCAAATAAATAATCGTTCATTAACTACCGATTAGTAAAGAAAAAAGGATAGATTTCCGAATCAACAAAACAGGGACATAAAATAGCCTGCTAACTTACAAAGGAGGTGCAATATGAGCCTGGAACTTCTTAAGAATAAAATCCCGGAATTATACGACAGCTTTGCAAATGACACACTTGATGCATTCAGGATAGCCGAGGTAAAGAATCTGCTTTGGGTGCTGAGGCCTACAAATAATATAGGGAAAGAGCAGATTGAGGTACTGTGGGAGTTCTTTGGACGAGATGTCGAAGAGCGCGCATTCAGCGGCAGGTGGAACAGCGACCATCTCTTAGAGAAGAAGGCAAATATTGACTCTGCCTTAGAGATAGTCCGGGAACTTGGATTCGTTATATAAACCCGACATTTTACCTCCTTTTTAGACAAAAAAGGACCTGATGATTTGATATGCAGATATACTCATCTGCGTAAAGAAAGCAGCGGTCATAACCATACCTGATATGATAATGATGTAAACTCCGTTCTCATACTCTCTTGCCAGATTCCAGGACATGATATCGCAGAACATGGCTATCATAGGGGCAACAATAACTATCCATTTAATCCACTTCAGCTTTTTAGACCCGATTCTCGCGAAACATGTTATAAAACCGGAGATGAAAAATAAAAAAGTCATTCCGTTAAGATGGATGTGGGAGACCCTGACTAAGGTTTTAAATCCCATACCCTGATTAATTCTTGTAACTACTTTCACAGCTTCATAATCTATTAGCGGACGGAATGATTCTTTCCCGTGACAAAGCAGGCAATTTCTTTCAATTATCGGTTTGATTGAAGAAGTATAACTTGTCTCATCAGCGCCTGAACGAATCCATTTTATTATATCCTCTTTTTCGGCGTTTGTGGCAAATCCGCCCATTGTCGTTCTTAATTTTGATTCCAATGTGCTGGCATCTCTTTTGCCGTAATAATTCATCCTGATGCTTTCCGCGGAGATACCTAATATTCCACCTTCACCGGAATGACTTTCCCAGACCTGGGTAAGATTAAAAACAAACCCGACACTTAGACATACTACGGTCACCAGAAACAATAGCCTGAAACTCACAGGCAATCTATCAAACTTAAGAACATTGCTGATTTCATCCATCTGATTTTTTGTAATCATCTTTACTTCCTCATTATTATCGTTCTATTTTCTAACCAGGCATGCCAAGAATAAATACAAGCCCAAAACATTTTGACTGAAAGATAGCAGACGATATGATAATAGTCTATAACTCTTTATTATGTGTTGGAGCCCCTGAGACAAATCCAATGTACGATAAAACGGATCAGGCAGGCTGAAAAGTTTATTGTTCTTTTTCTTATATCATATTCTCGGGATCATTGCAATTCGATGCCGTTCCTGTATTTCATGTCATTTAGATAATGTCATTTTAATTTAACTCTACCGCGTCTTTTCGGACCGCGTTAACAGTTCCATATGGAATCAGATCAAGCCCTGAGGAAGGCGTAAAGGATAAGAACGAACAGGGTTAGCCCGATGGTGACGGCGATGGCGCCGACTATGCGCCCTAAATTCTTAAGCCACATCGGCGGCGGGGTTGTCTCAAACTTTTCGAGTTTACCTTCACGTACCAGGCGCTGATACTGCTCCGGCCGCTCCTCTATCATTTCATGCCCGCTGACCCGTCCGGTAAAGATGACGAGGTCTATCGGGAACTTTTCCGGGCGGATGTGCGTGTTGAAGAAATGGACAGCAAACAAGAAGCCCGATGCCAGCAGGGCCTCCTCTCCGTGGACCAGGATCGCTACGTTGAAGAACCATCCCGGGAAGATCCTGGAAAAGAAGTCGTGGAACCAGAGAATCAGACCCGTACCCCCGATGATCCCCATCCCCCAGACGACCGCCCAGTAGTCGAACTTCTCCCAGTAGGTAAAACGATCGAAGCGCGGCGCCGGGCCGAGACCGATGAAATAACGAATATTCTGGAAAAGCTGGACGAAATCTTTCGGCTGAGGAACCATCGAATCCGGCCCCCAGAGCAAGCGGTATTCTCTCCCAATCACGACACGACGAAGAATCAACACCATGTGAACAGTAAATACCGAGAGCATCGTTGTCCCGAACAGGCGATGGAAGAATCCCATGACTCCGAAACCTCCCATCGTGTGAGCAATCCAGAATGCCCAGCCGCTCTGGTTGAAAAAGAGCGGCATCCCTGTCGTCACGAGTCCAAGGACGCTCGTGAACAGGAGAACATGCAGGATCCGCTGGAACAGGGTGAAGCGAAGATAATGTTTAGCCATCGTCTTTTTCCTCGTCCATCTCCTTGCCATTCAAGTCTGCGCTATCTCCGGTTCCCGGCGGCAACGGCGGTTGTGTGTGGCCCCGACGTCCAATAACCATACGTATTGCCCAAAGTCCGTTGTGAACACCGAAGAATCCAAAGACACCTATCAATAACCAGGTCATGAATTTCGCCGCATAGTAAAGCGCAGGGTTACGGTCCCGGTTATGAGGATCAGGATGAGGATCGTAAAGGGCGAAATTGGCGTTGGCCGTCTTGTGGCACTTACGGCAGGTATTCATCCGGTTGGCCGGATTCACCATTGACCTGGAATCGGACTTCGGCAGGATATTGTGAGATCCGTGACAATCGGAGCAGCGGGCCACACGTGTGAAACCCAACGCCGAGACCTGTCCGTGAAAAGTGTCACGATACGCCGCGAGGGACTCTGCGTGGCAAGTTCCGCACTGCTTGACGACCCCCGCCTTCCACTCCTCTTCAGCAACCCGACGTATCTCGTGAGTCGTGTGGCAATCAATGCAAATCGGGGCCTTTGTGTTTCCCTCCGCGAACTTTTTCCCGTGAATGCTTTCACGGTAGGTCGTCAGTATACCGGCGTGGCAGCCTCCGCAGGTCTCAGGGATATTTGCCCTGTTGACCCTCGACTTTGGATCTGACGGAGGCAGAATAGCATGGTTCCCATGACAGCTCGAGCATGTCGCTGTAACGAGGAGCCCGCTCTGCGTAAGTGCGCGTCCATGAATCGAGTCAATGTAAAGCTCATATACGTTAGCTATGGGGATGTTGTGACGTCTGGCCAGTTCCGGATCACTATGGCATTGGGCGCACGTCTTCGGAAGATTGAGGGGATACGTCCAAGACCTTTCATCTGTCTTAGAGAGAATGGAGTGCGTCGTCCCATGACATGATCTGCAGGTCGCAGCCTCGTTGTCACCTTTCATCCGGGATTTTCCATGAACGCTCGTTCTATAGTCCGCAACCTCCTTAGAGTGGCACTTAGCACAGATGTCTATTCCAAGGGAGAGAGTTCGCATGACGTCGTGAGTTCCGTGACAGTCGGCGCAGGCAGTTACGGGAACGCGCGTCCCGGCCCGGGTGCTCCCATGAACTCCATCGTGGAGCGCTGTTTGTTCCTTATCATGGCACGATCCGCAGCGAACAGGTGCAACCGGTACGTTGTGTGGAATGGTCTTGATCTTGTGGCAACTCGCACACTCGACACTGGCGTGAGCGGACTTTTGCATCACTTCCTCATTTACGAAGAGAGAATTGGAGCGGCCCGGACGTGGAGCGCTCCGGGTCATATCAGAATCACCGTGGCACGCCAGGCACACCTCTTTAGTCGGAAGGTCTTCTGCATCCGCAATGCAAGGGGAGAGAAGCAGCAGGACACCTGTAAACGCTAAACCAATACAAAATAGCTGGAGCAGGGGTTTGAGCGTTCGTTCAACCAGATCGTGCCTTCCCTGCTGCATCATGTCGTCACCAGGGCTCCGCCCTCGAATAGTAAAAGCAACATTTGTGACGGCCGTGAGGCATGGGTTCCATACCCTTTCTGTAATTTCAAATTAATTCCATGTGCATGTTGTGCCTATCAAACCAGCTCAATTTCTCAAAACCCAAAAGGGCTTTCTTTTAGGTGACACCGTCAGTATCGAAAACAGGGACAACATAGAGGGCACAAATACTTCCTGGACTGCAGACTTAATCACAGACATATCCTGTTCCATCACTGCCCGAATCAGTCTGATCCGCATTATAGACATACGGAATGTGATCTGAAATATCAGGTGCTCCGTCGTTGTCGGCAACTGACTTTATGACATCTTCTTCAGAATATCACAGAATCTCGTTACTTCGGATGAAAAACTATTAACCGTGCTTTTAAAAGAAGTTTCGAGTTCTCTATGTTTAGTCTCGTCCAGTTGGAAGCCATATGCTTGTCTCACAACATGCATGATGCCCAAAAAGGGTCTCAGGCTATTATAGAGATAAGAAGATATACGGGCGGCCTGACCCCTTCAATCTTTATTGTCATATTTGGAAGAAGCCTTTTGTGCCACTCTTCTCCCTGTGGAATTCCACCGTCAATCTCGATGGACGAACTCGCTATATTCATCGCCGTTCATAAATGACCATTCCTTTTCTGTAATAATCCCACTAAGGGCAATCTTCTTTACTCCATATTTCCCAGCAAGAATTCTGACAAAATTATCTGTAACTACGTGCGCCTTGCGAAACCTGTCTTTTTTCTGTCTCTCTCTAATGAGGACAATGTTATATTGTGTCATAAATTAGCCCGACATCCATCACTATAATTGAGGTATTTTGCATAGTCAAGCACTCGTTCGCCTTAATATGGAAGTACTGTTCAGGGCGTCACTTCGAACAACTCTGCAAACCCTATCCCTCAGTGATGTGCCATCCTTTTTTGTGTTAACAGTGAACTTCCCCCGCTATTGCGGACACACTGGGTTAGGAAGAATATCCGCCTGTAGAAATCACACGCTGACCGCTCAGGCAATGAAAGCACTGTTATTCCGGTTCATTTGGTCGAACCGGCGGACCTGGATTTGCGATCAGATAATCACTAATAAACTCATCCACACAGTCATTAATATGCACCCTGACATTGCGTATTCTCCGGCTGCTCACAGCCCCCACCCATCCTGTGAACCAGGTCGTACCAAACCCATTGATATCAGGATCCCGAATCAGAGCGACTCTCTGAAACAGATTCACTGAGATATTGTAATAATAAAGAGATGTTTCGTTATGCTTTTTTGCGGTCACATTCACATCGAGCGATGGGATCCCGGTTGCTGTTGGAAATTCATCTTTTGTATAAACCTTAATCCCTGCTTTATGAAGTCGCAGCTCCACGTCATTCCGGATTTGTTCTCTGATCAGACCATCTTTCTCAGCTTCAGGCTCCAGCCCTTCAACGACCACCCTTATCCCCTTAAGACCCCGCAGAGAGCGAAGTCCCAATGCATCATCTCCGGCCAAAACCTGCGTTATCCGTATCATCGAATAGACAAACAGGAAAAGAGAACACAAAAACAACTTACCGGAATAATTCCCGCCAAACCCGAAAATATTTTTCAAGGGATTGAAATGCACCATGATTGCCTCCTGTTTGATGAATCATACTACATGTGTTATATAAACAATAATTTTAGCCATGGATGAAAATACTTACCTTAGCCGGAGAAAATATTCCTGATCTCCTGTGACTATGCATGTTGATCATTTTCACCTCCTCTTTTATTATAAAGACACAAATATAACGTATCATTTAAAAAATGTGAAGGTAAACCCGAACCCCGAAAACAGTGATAGGATTTGATTTTATCTGTTTTCCTGTTATGCGGTGAGCTTTTTGACGAAGTCTTCCACCCTATTTCAATACAAAGGGCGATTTCCGCCCATTCCGGTAACTAAAGAAGCTTTTTCAATCCTTCAGCACAGTTTTCAGGCAATCCTATCCCACAG
>JADLDG010000027.1 GCA_020846775.1 Nitrospirota bacterium | reverse complement strand
ACTTGCAATAATACTTGTATAAGGTGTTGTGATATGAAAGGAACGGTGATTAAGATGAAGTGTCCCAAATGTGATGGTCTTATGATCTATGAGAAGTTTTTAGATATGGGTGAATCCAGCCACTATTATTTTTATGGTTGGAGATGTATTACTTGCGGAACCATAGTTGATTCTATTATAATGGAGAATAGAATTGCCCCGGTAGTTTTATCAAAGGGTAATCGCAGGCGGCGTTTAAAGAAGGTGTCCTAACTGCAATTTCAGGGGAGGATGTAATTTGGGTAAAGACATTATTATCAGGGTTGGAGGAGAAGGCGGAGAGGGAGTAATAAGTGCAGGAGACATGCTTGCTAAGGCGTCAGCCCGGGCAGGTCTTGAGGTTCTTACATTTAAGACATTTCCGGCTGAGATAAAGGGCGGTTATGCCATGTACCAGTTCAGGGTTTCAGCAGAAGAGATCCTGTCACATGGTGATACATTTAATATCGTCGTAGTATTAAACGCTGAGGCATATGAGATTAACAAAGGGCTTTTGAAACCCGGCAACGTGCTTGTGTATGACGGTCCAGACGGGGGTATTGATCCAAAGCCAGTTGAGGGGGTTGTACAATATGCTATTCCAATGACAAAGATCAGTAAGGTTGATCTTGCCAGTCCCATTTCAAAAAATATGGTTGCGCTTGGCGCAGTGGTTCAGCTTTTTTCGTTTCCAATGGATAGTCTTGTTGAGCTTGTCCGAAACAAGTTCAGGAAGAAAGGCGAAGAAATTGTAAACATTAATCTGAAGGCCCTTGAGGCAGGGGCAGAGTATGTAAGATCAAATATCAAGAAAACGGATAAATTCACTGTTCACCCCAAGAAACCTGAAGGTGATGCAATTTTGCTCTCGGGTAATGAGGCCATAGGGCTTGGTGCGCTTGTTGCGGGGTGTGAGTTTTTTTCATGTTATCCGATTACCCCTGCTACAGAAATTGCAATCTGGCTTGCTAAACATTTGCCAAAGACTAACGGCGTAGTTGTGCAGGCAGAGGATGAGATCGCATCACTTGGTCATGTCATTGGGGCATCATATGCCGGCGCCAAGGCGATGACAGGGACATCTGGTCCGGGTCTTGATCTAATGACTGAACTTCTCGGTTTTGCAAGTATGGCAGAACTTCCTCTGGTTATTGCTGATGTTCAGAGGGGTGGTCCTTCAACAGGACTTCCAACAAAGAGCGAGCAATCGGACCTGTTCCTTGCCGCACGAGGAGGTCATGGCGACTTTCCACGTATAGTCCTTGCTACTGCGACTATTGAGGATTGTTTTTATTTGACGGTAGATGCCTTTAATCTGGCGGAGAAATATCAGATGCCGGTTATCATCCTGAGTGATGGTTCTCTTGCATTCAGGACAGAGAAGATAAAAAGGCCTGACCTTGCAAAGTTGAATATTATAAACAGAGAAGTATACTCTGGTAATGGAGAGTTTAAACGCTACGAAGTTACTGATTCGGGCATATCAGCAGTGTCTCTTCCAGGTCATCCGGGCGGCCAGTATATAGCCACGGGACTTGAACATAGTGAGACCGCTGCTCCAAAATATTCTCCTGACTATCATGCGATGATGACGGAAAAAAGGTTCAGGAAGATTGAAAATATTGAGGATGAGTATGCCGCCTCTGAATATGATGGTAATGGAGATGAAGATATTGGGATTATTAGTTGGGGGCTTACGCAGTGTTCAGTAAGAGAGGCTGTTAAGAGATGCAGGGATAAAGGGCTTAAGGTAAGCGCATTGTATCCAAAGTTGGTTTTTCCGGTTCCAGTGAAGGCTATCAGAAAGTTCGCCTCTTCAGTAAAGAAGGTCTTGATGCCAGAGGTAAATTATCAGGGTCAGTTTGCTGAACTAGTCAGGGCACATGCGGGTATTAATCCTATCAGATATGATATTTACGGGGGGCTTCCGTTTACCCCGGAACAGATAGAGGCCAAAATTAAGGAGGTCATATAAAATGGAAGTGACTCAGCAGCTAAAACCCAAGGATTATCGGTCCGATATACCGCCGGTATGGTGTGCAGGTTGCGGTGACTATGGAGTCCTTGCATCACTGACGACTGCTTTTAGTGCAAACCATGCTTCGACTGCTAATACAGTCCTTGTTTCAGGTATAGGTTGTTCAAGCAGGCTTCCATATTTTGTTACTACCTTTGGAATGCACACATGCCACGGCAGGGCGGTTCCAATAGCTACGGGCATTAAGCTTGCGAGGCCGGAGTTGAAGGTTATAGTGGTTGGCGGTGACGGTGACAATTTTAGTATTGGAGGCGGGCATCTGCCCCATGTTGCAAGAAAGAACATTGACATAACATTAATCGTGATGGATAACTCAATATATGGTCTAACCAAGAACCAGGTCTCTCCAACAAGCAGGGCGGGAATGGTTACCTCTACAACACCGCATGGTTCACCGGATGTTCCATTAAACCCTATAGCATATGCCCTTGTTTATGGTGCAACGTTCGTTGCTCAGAGTTTTTCATCAAATGCCAGGTTGACAGCAGATTTAATTGGTCAGGCTATGAATCACAAGGGGTTTGCTTTTATAAATGTGATATCACCATGTCCTACATTCAATAAGGTTGATACGTTTGAATATTATAAACCACTCTTGAGAAACATAGACGAGATCCATGCTGATAAGGGTGATAAGGTTAAGGCATTATCCCTGGCGATGACTATGGGCAGGGAAAGCGCAACGGTACCCATTGGATTATTTTATCAGGAGAAGAGACCGTCCTATGTGGAGTTGCTTTCTGGAATAAAGACCAGGAATAAGGGGACAAATAATCCGGACCTTGAGAAAATTATTGACGTGTTTAAACTTTAAAGATAGTCAACATGAGTCTTCCTTGTCAAGTTCAACATTCCAATAGAGATAATCCCTCCAGTTCTCAGGTTTGTTTCTTATGCCTAAGGTGACAGTGACATGTGGGAGCCACTTAGGCTCACTTGGTACCTTTATGAGACGCATACCACTCTGAGCAGGAGTGCGGCCGCTTTTCTTATTATTACACTTCCAGCAGGCAGTTACAATATTTTCCCAATTCTTTTTACCACCCTTTGCTGCTGGTAAAACATGATCAAACGTCAGGTCCTTGACGTCAAACCTCAGGCCACAATATTGACAGGTATGGTTGTCCCTGGTGAAGATATTGGCCCGAGAAAATTTTACTGAATGAATGTTGCGGGCCTTAACTCTCTTTAGCAGTCTTAAGACAGATGGCAGGTTAAAACTGACCCTTATGCCACGGACTTCGCGGTCATACACCTCCAGTACTTCAACTTTTCCCTGGAACAGCAGGGTGACAGCCCTTTTCCATGGGATGACCTTCAGAGGTTCATATGTAGCATTAAGGAGTAAAGTGTGCTCCATTTTCTTCTTTGGTCAGAAGTGTAACCGTTTCTGATTTCCAATATTATTACATAAAACTTATTAAAAAGCAATATGTTTGGACAAAAGAATACTTGACACATGTAACTGCTGTTTGCTATATTTAACAATCCAAGAATTTTGCTAAATATTACAATGAATATAATCTTTCAGGTAAGGGGGTGGATAATATATGCTGGGGGTAAAGGTAAAAGACAATGAATCCTTTGAAAGCGTCCTCCGCCGGTTCAAAAAACAGTGTGAAAAGTCAGGGATACTCTCTGAGATGAGAAAAAGGGAACACTATGAAAAACCAAGTGTCAGGCGCAAACGCAAGGCTTTAGCCGCAAAGAAGAAGGCAGCAAAACGTCAAAAGGTGTAAATTTATGACTTTACTCGACAGACTCTCAGGAGACCTTAATGAATCTTT
>JADLDG010000026.1 GCA_020846775.1 Nitrospirota bacterium | reverse complement strand
TTCCAGTTGCTTTAACTCCCTGCTTAGTCTATTGCGCTTCAAAACCCTGATGCAATCAATAAGCGTCTGCTCAGGTGAATCAAAATGAAAATCAAAAACCACCAATCTTGTTACAATTTCTTTAACTGCATCAGTACATGTGATATCATTAATGATATGATGAACAGCTTTATCCGACTTTAAAACATACACCCACGTATCACGTAACCTCGGGTCGGAGAAATCATCAGGAGTTAATTTGTTGCCTGCAACTTTTCTGAGATTTAAATCCTTCAGAATCAGAAAAAGGATTTCTTCTTCAACCCCTGGCTTGTTCTTTAGCTCTACCCTCGCTTTCGTTTTATCACCGCGGGCTGTAACAGGTTGTTTATCAGCTAACCTGCTCCTTCTTTTTAACTCAGACCTTAATACTTCTTCCGAGGTTCTGGTCTCTCTTGCAACTTTTTTTAAATAGTAGTCCTGTTCAATCCTGTTATTGATTTTTCTAATAAGTGCAAGACATTCTGCTGCCACCTGTACTTTTGCATCAATAGACTCAGAATGGTCCATATTTGACCACTTTTCAATAATCATATCAATCTCAAACTCAATTATGCCTTTAGCGTTCTTTAATAACTCTGTAAAAGCTAACTTACCTTGTTTTCTTATATAACTATCAGGGTCTTCCCCCGCCGGAAGTAACAATACCCTGGCTTTAATCTCACTATTGAGAAAAAGATCAACTGACCTCCTTGCTGCATTAATACCAGCGGTGTCAGAATCAAATGTCAAAATAACCTCACTCGTTAAAAAGCCAAGGCTCTTAATGTGATTTTCAGTTAATGCAGTACCCAGCGTTCCCACAACATTTTGTATGCCGAACTGATGAGCCACAATAACATCCATATATCCTTCTACAATTATAGCATAACCTGATTCCCTGATATTGCTCTGCGCAAGGTCAAGACCATATAATAGCTGTCTCTTGCTAAATAATGGTGTTTCCGGAGAATTAAGATATTTTGGGTTGGTATCATCCATTACCCTCCCGCCAAATCCCACTAGTTTTTTATACCTATCGTAGATGGGCAGCATAATCCTGCCGCGAAACCTGTCGTAATATCCTTTACCCTTACCCTTTGGAACAATAATACCTGCCTCCGCCAGAACTTCATCAGCCAGCCCCCTGTTTCCCAGATATTCATACGCCTTATCCCATGAGTTTAACGAATAGCCAACATTAAACCGTTCGAGCATTTCCGGAGAAATACCTCGTTCGAACATATATTTCCGGGCCATTTCTCCTTCCTTCGATTTAATAAGGTTAGTATTATAATATTCTGCCGCCAATTTATTAGCTTCTATTAATCTCTTATTCTTCTTATCTTTATCTGTAGCTTCTGCTCCATTATCCGCAATTCTGATACCAGCATCTCCCGCCAACATTTTCACTGTATCTATAAATGGCATCTTTTCATACTTCATTAAAAAGGTAATAACATTACCACCGGCACCACATCCAAAACAGTGAAAAAGCTGCTTTCCCGGACTTACAATAAAAGACGGAGTCTTTTCAGAATGAAAAGGGCAGATACCAACAAAGTTCTGCCCTGATTTCTTGAGATAGAGGTGTCTGGAAATTACTTCTACAATATCCTGACTTTCCCTTATCCTGTCTAATATTTCTTCAGGAATATATCCATTCAAGGGGAGATTCCCCCCTATTAATGTGCCGTTTCAACCATAAGTTCTTTAACAATTGAACTTATCTTAGTACCCTCAGCCCTTCCTTTCAAACGTGGCATTAAAGCCTTCATTACCTTTCCCATATCTTTAGCCGATGTTGCCCCAACTTCCGTCATTACTGCCTTAACTTCGTTTACGAGTTCCTCATCAGTAAGAGGCTGAGGCAAATAAGCCTGTAATATCCCGATCTCTGCGTTCTCTTTTTCTACCAGATCAGCTCTACCGCCTTTACTGAACTGTTCTATTGAATCTCTCCGCTGCTTTATCCCTGACATTATTACTTCAATTACATCGTCATCTGACAGCGGGGCCTTCTTTTCAATCTCCCTGTATTTCACAGCAGACTTTATCAGCCTGATTACAGAAGTCTTAATGCTATTTCCGCCTTTTAAAGATTCATTAAGGTCTCCTGAGAGTCTGTCGAGTAAAGTCATAAATTTACACCTTTTGACGTTTTGCTGCCTTCTTCTTTGCGGCTAAAGCCTTACGTTTGCGCCTGACACTTGGTTTTTCATAGTGTTCCCTTTTTCTCATTTCAGAGAGTATCCCTGACTTTTCACACTGTTTTTTGAACCGGCGGAGGACGCTTTCAAAGGATTCATTGTCTTTTACCTTTACCCCCAACATATATTATCCACCCCCTTACCTGAAAGATTATATTCATTGTAATATTTAGCAAAATTCTTGGATTGTTAAATATAGCAAACAGCAGTTACATGTGTCAAGTATTCTTTTATCCAAACATATTGCTTTTTAATAAGTTTTATGTAATAATAATGGAAATTAGAAATGGTCACTCTTTTGACCAAAGAAGAAAATGGAGCACACATTACTTCTTAACGCTACTTATGAACCACTGAAGGTCATCCCATGGAAAAGGGCTGTCACCCTGTTGTTCCAGGGAAAAGTTGAAGTACTGGAAGTGTATGACCGCGAAGTCCGTGGTATCAGGGTCAGTTTTAACCTACCCTCTGTCTTAAGACTACTAAAGATAGTTAAGGCCCGCAACATTCATTCTGTAAAATTTTCTCGGGCCAATATCTTCACCAGGGACGACCATACCTGTCAATATTGCGGCTTGAGGTTTGACGTCAGGGACCTGACGTTTGATCATGTTTTACCTGCTGCAAAGGGTGGTAAAAAGAATTGGGAAAATATTGTTACTGCCTGCTGGAAGTGTAATAATAAAAAAAGCGGCCGCACTCCCGCTCAGAGTGGCATGCGTCTCATAAAGGTACCATGTGAGCCCAAGTGGCTCCCACATGTAACTATAACATTAGGCATAAGAAACAAACCTGAGAACTGGAGGGATTATTTGTATTGGAATGTTGAACTGGAGAAGGAAGACCCCGGCTGAGTGTCTTTAAAGTTTAAACACGTCAATAATTTTCTCAAGGTCCGGTTTATTTGTCCCTTTATTCCTCGTCTTTATTCCAGAAAGCAATTCAACATAGGACGGCCTATTCTCCTGATAAAATAATCCTATTGGCACCGTAGCGCTTTCCCTGCCCATAGTCATGGCCAGTGACAATGCCTTAATCTTATCACCCTTATCCGTATGAACCTCGTCTATGTTTCTTAAGAGCGGTTTATAATATTCGAAAGTATCAACCTTATTGAACGTAGGACATGGTGATATTACATTTATGAATGCAAACCCCTTGTGATTCATGGCCTGACCAATTAAATCCGCTGTCAACCTGGCATTTGATGAAAAACTCTGAGCAACGAACGTTGCACCATAAACAAGGGCATATGCTATCGGGTTTAATGGAACATCCGGTGAACCATAAGGTGTTGTAGAGGTAACCATTCCCGCCCTGCTTGTTGGTGAAACCTGGTTCTTGGTTAGACCATATATTGAATTATCCATCACGATTAATGTTATGTCTATATTCTTTCTTGCTACATGAGGCAGATGCCCGCCGCCGATACTAAAATTATCACCGTCACCACCAACCACTATAACCTTCAACTCCGGCCTAGCAAGCTTAATGCCCGTAGCTATTGGAACCGCCCTGCCGTGGCATGTGTGCATTCCGAAGGTAGTAACAAAATATGGAAGCCTGCTTGAACAACCTATACCTGAAACAAGGACTGTATTAGCAGTTGAAGCATGGTTTGCACTAAAAGCAGTCGTCAGTGATGCCAGAACCCCATAGTCACCGCAGCCTGCACACCATACCGGCGGGATGTCAGACCGGTAATCCTTGGGTTTTAACTGCTGAGTCACTTCCATTTTATATGACCTCCTTAATTTTGGCCTCTATCTGTTCCGGGGTAAATGGAAGCCCCCCGTAGATATCATATCTTATAGGATTAATACCTGCATGCGCCCTCACCAGCTCAGCAAACTGGCCCTGATAATTTACCTCAGGCATCAAGACTTTCTTCACCGAAGATGCGAACTTTCTAATAGCCTTCACTGGAACCGGAAAAACCATCCTTGGATACAATGCACTTACCTTAAGTCCTTTTTCCCTGCACCGCTTAACGGCCTCTCTTACTGAACACTGTGTAAGCCCCCAACTAATAATACCAATATCTTCATCTCCATTACCATCATACTCAGAGGCGGCATACTCATCCTCAATATTTTCAATCTTCCTGAACCTTTTTTCTGTCATCATCGCATGATAGTCAGGAGAATATTTTGGAGCAGCGGTCTCACTATGTTCAAGTCCCGTGGCTATATACTGGCCGCCAGGCTGACCTGGAAGAGACACTGCTGATATGCCTGAATCAGTAATTTCGTAGCGTTTAAACTCTCCATTACCAGAGTATACTTCTCTGTTCATAATATTCAACTTTGCAAGGTCAGGCCTTTTTATCTTCTCTGTCCTGAATGCAAGAGAACCATCACTCAGGATAATAACCGGCATCTGATATTTCTCCGCCAGATTAAAGGCATCTACCGTCAAATAAAAACAATCCTCAATAGTCGCAGCAGCAAGGACTATACGTGGAAAGTCGCCATGACCTCCTCGTGCGGCAAGGAACAGGTCCGATTGCTCGCTCTTTGTTGGAAGTCCTGTTGAAGGACCGCCCCTCTGAACATCTGCAATAACCAGCGGAAGTTCTGCCATACTTGCAAAACCGAGGAGTTCAGTCATCAGATCAAGACCCGGACCAGATGTCCCTGTCATCGCCTTGGCGCCGGCATATGATGCCCCAATGACGTGACCAAGTGATGCTATCTCATCTTCTGCCTGCACAACAATGCCGTTAGTCTTTGGCAAATGTTTAGCGAGCCAGATTGCAATTTCTGTAGCAGGGGTAATTGGATAACATGAAAAAAATTCACACCCCGCAACAAGCGCACCAAGCCCTATGGCCTCATTACCCGAGAGCAAAATTGCATCACCTTCTGGTTTTGTGGGGTGAACAATGAATCTATCCGACTTCTTGATATTTGATCTTACATACTCTGCCCCTGCCTCAAGGGCCTTCAGATTAATGTTTACAATTTCTTCGCCTTTCTTCCTGAACTTGTTTCGGACAAGTTCGACAAGACTATCCATTGGAAACGAAAAAAGCTGAACCACTGCGCCAAGCGCTACCATATTTTTTGAAATTGGACTTGAAAGATCAACTTTACTGATTTTTGTCATTGGAACAGCATATTGTACTACACCTTCAATAGGCTTTGGATCAATACCCGCGTCTGGACCGTCATACACAAGTACGTTACCGGGTTTCAACAGCCCTTTGTTAACCTCATATGCCTCAGCATTGAATACTACAACGATATTAAAGGTATCACCATGAGACAAGATCTCCTCAGCAGAAACCCTGAACTGGTACATGGCATAACCGCCCTTTATCTCAGCCGGGAACGTCTTAAATGTAAGAACCTCAAGACCTGCCCGGGCTGACGCCTGAGCAAGCATGTCTCCAGCACTTATTACGCCTTCGCCACCCTCTCCTCCAATCCTGATAATAATGTCTTTTCCCAAATTACTTCCTCCCCAGAAATTACAGTTAGGATACCTTCTTTAAGCGACGTCTGCGATTACCCTTCAGTACAGCTACAGGCGCAATTTTATTCTCCATTATAATAGAATCTACTATGGTTCCGCAAGTAATACATCTCCAACCATAAAAAAAATAGTGGCTGGATTCACCCATATCTAAAAACTTCTCATAGATCATAAGACCATCACATTTGGGACACTTCATCTTAATCACCGTTCCTTTCATATCACAACACCTTATACAAGTATTATTGCAAGT
>JADLDG010000025.1 GCA_020846775.1 Nitrospirota bacterium | reverse complement strand
CAAAACAAAAATTTAAAATATTAGAAACGGATTGTTATTCTCCCTGACAAGTGGTATTATTTGCAAAAAATCCGGGATAGACAGAAATATGCATGTCTTAATAAAGGAACGATTAGAGAAATATTTTTCCTCTTTATACAAGGGTGATGCTCACATATCATCCATAAGTGAAATAAGCAAGGCTGAGACAGAGGATCTTGAAGGTTTTCGTTATGGGCTGCCTTACCTTATAAGATTTTCTGTGAACGATGGGGTCAAGAGTATGGAAGATTAAGGGAATGGGGCACAGACTTTATCAGGTTCATGGCGACTTTCACCCCTGAAATATACTATAGTCATTCAGCCATTTTTTATATGGCGTAGTCTGGTAATTGGCAACCCTTTGTGGTATCCTACATTGCCTTTTGACCGGCGGAGGAAGGTGTTCAACTTTATTGAAAGCCTGCTTGAAGAGGATGAGTTCAGGCCGGAGAAGGTGAATGAGTTTCTGCACTAATGTGTATGAGGAACCGGTTTCTCCTGACATAATTATTGGCACAGACAAGGTCTCTACGGATACCGGATCAGAACATGTTATTGCAAGACTTAAGGGAATGCATTGGGTATGAGTGTTAAATATCTTATATGGAGGTTAAAACTTTATGATATTAAATAAAAAACAGGAAGCCCTCAGGAATATGCTTATGGAGAAGAAACGGGAGATATGGAACGATGTTAAGGACAAACTGTTTCAACAACTCGGTAAAGACTACAGGATGGAAATAGACGCGGTACTTGACGAAGGAGATAAGGCCCTGAGTGATCTGGCAGAAGAGACAGGATTCACGCTTGTAGACCTGAGAAGAGACACACTGGAAAAGATAGACCATGCACTTAAAAAGCTTGAAGAAGGCACGTATGGTATTTGTGAGGACTGTGGGAATGAAATAAGCGAACCGAGATTAAAGGCCCTGCCATTTGCAGTCCTTTGTGTTGAATGTAAACAAAGGAGTGAAGAATTAGAGCAGATAGAGAGGGAGCGGGACAGGTTTGGGGCAGTCCCTCCGTCCGAGAGTGGAGACGAGACTTTATAGCATTAAAGGTTCTTCAACTCATCTATACCAAAGATATTTATCTTGCTTAAATCACGGCCCGGGAAGAAATTCATGAGCTGGCGCAGCAGGACCTTTTTAGGAGCAAAACTTGCGAGAAAGACATTTATCTTCCCCTGGGAGTGGTCGCGTATATCTTCCAGAAACTTCAGCTGGTGTTCTTTCTCTTTAATATAGAATTTAACTTTACATTCATAGCATTGACCGGCCTCTTTATCGGGATCCCAGGCGCCAACATCTATCTTCTGTCCCTCATCCCTTGACCTGTCACGCCTTGTATTCCATTCATTTATTACAACGTAACAGTCCCTCCGGACTATATTATTTTTACTGTATGAATAAAGCTCTTTAATCCTATGATACAGGTAGACCTCAGGAAACAGACTACGCTTTTTCCCAAGGATCGAAAGCCCTTCTTCTGTCTGAGAATAGCTTGAGTAAAGTGAAAAAAGGTGCTTAAAAAAGGTCATATAGAGATCGTCATTCTCCATCATCTTCTTTTTTACCCATATCTTGACGCTTTCCGGAAGAGTTGAAACGCCGTTAATATCCATAAGGTCTTTTTCCTTAAAACAAAAACATATTATTGAGGCGTAATTAGAGAAATCTTCCCCCCTTTTGGACAGGAGGATTGAATTGATAGCAGCTACATCTTCGTCAGACTCTAACTCTCTTAAGAATTTCTTGCTTCGATCATCAACGGGAAAGTCTACGATCATCATTTAACCCTATATTTTCCAATGCGATTCGTGGAGAAAAGATTACAGGAGAAAAGCCCATCTTGTCAGTTAGATTGGCTATAATTACGGATGAATGCGGCAAGCACTGGTTTATTATAGAAAGGACATTTTTTTTTATCTTTACGAGGCCGGTAATCTCTGCAGGTGACATTGGTTCCAGGAGCGAAATATTTGCTCCAAGAATAATCTCTATTTTAAATGGTCCTTTATCCGGGTTGAAGGTAATTCTGTCTCTTATTTCTATAGAGAAATGGTCACACTTACGCCTCGGTACGATGAACTTATGGGATACGTTACGCTTTAATTCCACACACTTTACAGCGTCTTCGTTCAAGGATGAAGACCTGCATGCATTAATGCTCTGCAAATAGCAGTCTATATCCATTATCTTGCTGATGATATCCATAGTCAGGGGATTAAATCAGAGGTCAAATAGTGTTTATGCCTCTATAGTCCGACGGCTAAAGCCAAGCAATGGCCTTCTGCGCTCAGCAATCCATGGTTTAAGTGAAAGGGTTTTTCCATTTTTAAAGACGGCATTAGTCGAAGGTGAATGTTGATTTAGATTCGTAACCCACTTGTCAAGTATCAATGGGTTAATTTTTCTCCTTCCTGAACTCCGGCGCCTGTTTTTTAACCCTAAATGAATTAGATCCCTTTGATAATAATCAGGAATAGATTCAAGCCACAACTGATATCCGGGATCATCAGATTCTTTAAAATCATCCATTGCCGTAGCCAGGTAGTCACCCGAGTGCGATAATTTTACAAGATCACTCAATTCTAAAGCCCTGGTATGCTCAATTATCTCAATTAGTTCGGGCAGGATGTCCGATCCGAGGATTGACCTGAATTTGTTTGATTTTTCAAGCTTTTTAATAATCTTTTCAATCGCTTCCCTGTCAGCAAGATCTGATGATTTCGGTCTTTCTTTTATATTTGCATCTTTTGCAACAAGGTCATTTATATGCGACAGATATCTTATAAAGAAAAGACCTATAACCACTTTTGAGATAAGCCTGCTCATCTGACGTCCTATTGAGGGACTAAGGTGCCACAACGCAAACAGACGCTCATATGTCAGTTCTGATACATGGTGAACAAATCGCTCATCCTGAACATTCTTAAGCAGAAGCTTTAATTCTGTTTCTTTCATGCTTGTCACTTTATCCAAATAGCACTATCATGTCAAGTAAAAACAAGCCTTTTAAATTATTGAGATAAGGTAGAACAGGTATACTCCGTAACTGCCCAACAAAAAAATACCCTCCCGGCGGGAAATCATATTATGCGTGTAGAAGATCGGCAGACAGATTGCAGCTGCGGCTATCATTATAGGTATATCCAAGTGTAAGGCCGCAGGAGATACATAGATACCTTTAGGTGTTGCCATACTGGAGAGACCAAGAACCGCAAGTATGTTAAACAGGTTGCTCCCAACTACATTACCGACTGCGATATCCCTTTCACCACGGATAGTTGCTACAATAGATGTAGCCACTTCAGGCAAAGATGTTCCGGCGGCTACTATAGTTAACCCGATTATCAGCTCACTGACACCAAGTGCTTTAGCAATGACGACAGCGCCGTCTACCAGCCATCGGGAGCCTATGATAAGAAAGAAAAGGCCTATGAGGATGAGTGCCGAGTCAAGCAGATACATTTGCGGTGTAGCCTTCATTTCAGGATGAAGCGCCTGATTTACGATCTTTTTTGTCAGACTGCGGCTTTCGTAAATCGAGAAAACAGTATAGCTGACAATCCCGGCAAATAAGATAATGCCTTCTATTCTTCCAATCCTCCCGTCAAGACCGAATATAAAGAGCAATATTGAAACACCTATCATTATTGGCACATCAAACCGGATTAATTTCCTGGAAACCGCAAGAGGTGTAATTACCGCAGATATACCAAGGATGAGCAGGATGTTGAATATGTTGCTGCCTATGACATTGCCAATGGATATATCTGCATTGCCTGAGACAGCGGCCATAAAGCTTACGGCAAGCTCGGGTGAGCTTGTACCGAAGGCAACTATAGTCAGACCGATTACGAGGGGTGATACACCAAATAAAACTGCAAGCCTGGATGCGCCACGAACTAATGCCTCAGCGCCTGCGATGAGCATGATAACTCCGACGATAAAGAAAAATAATGATGTATGATTCATTTATTTGTCAGACCGAGGGGTATGTATAATTAAAAAAATCATCTTATGATAAGCGATTTTCCAGTCATTTCAGCAGGTTTTTCAAGCCCCATCAGGTCGAGGATCGTCGGGGCTATGTCTGCAAATATGCCTTTACCGGTTCTGAGTTGCAGGCCTTTTTTTGTTACAATGAAGGGAACCAGGTTGGTGGTGTGGGCTGTATGCGGGCTGCCGGTATCGTACTCAACCATCTGCTCTATATCGCCATGGTCGGATGTGATGCAGGCTACACCATTTACATCACGTAAAGCTGAAAGGACCCTGCCGAGGCACTCGTCTATTACCTCGACCGCCTTAATACCTGCGCTCAGAACTCCTGTATGACCCACCATATCAGGATTTGCATAATTGACTAAAATAAATCCGTATTCGCCTGATCGTATACGTTTCTCAAGCTCTTCTGTAACCTGATATGCGCTCATTTCCGGCTTCAGGTCATATGTCGCAACCTCCTTTGGAGAAGGGATCAGGAAACGGTCTTCTCCCGGAAATAATTTTTCTTCTCCGCCATTAAAGAAGTATGTAACATGCGCATATTTCTCTGTCTCTGCAATCCTGAACTGTTTCAGCCCTGCCTTACTTACTACCTCACAAAGGATATTTTTTAACTTAACAGAATGAAAGGCAGCAGGCAGCGGCATCTTCTCATCATATAATTTCATGGTTGCAAAACTGGAGAGTGAAGGGACTTTCTTTCTGCTGAATTGGCTGAAGTCTGGAAGGGCTAATGCCATGGTAAGTTCCCTGGCCCGGTCTGCCCTGAAGTTAATAAACAACACACTATCACCATCTTCAATTGTCCCGACCGGGATACCTGCAGAATCAACCATTACCGTCGGCAATATAAACTCATCTGTCACGCCATCAGCATAATTACTTTCAATAGCAGATACCGCGTCTGCGGCCGTCAACCCCTCTCCGGCTGTGAGCGCATTATATGCCTTTTCAACCCTGTCCCATCTGTTATCACGATCCATTGCATAGTAACGGCCTGAGACAGATGCTATCCTTCCAATGCCGGATTGAGCGATATACTGCTGCAGTAGCTTAAGAAAACCTGCACCGCTATGCGGAGATGTATCCCGTCCATCCATGAATGCATGTATGTATACATCCCTGAGACCCTCTTTCTTTGCCATATCGAGAAGGGCAAAGATGTGATTTATGTGGCTGTGGACTCCTCCATCAGAGAGGAGACCCAATAAATGGAGCCTGCCTGAAGATGATTGAACTTTACGAAAGGTCTCGAGAAAAACAGGGTTTTTATAAAATTCCCCGTCTTTTATAGACTTATTAATCATTGTCAGATCCTGATATACAACCCGGCCTGCGCCTATATTCAGGTGACCTACCTCTGAATTGCCCATCTGGCCATCAGGCAATCCTACAGATTCACCTGATGCATCAAGTATGGTATGTGGGAAATCATTTATAAGGGAATCATAGACAGGGGTCGTTGCTAAAGCTATGGCATTACCCTCTTGTTTGGAATTTATCCCCCAGCCGTCAAGGATGATAAGGAGTAACAAATTTACACCCTGCCCGATTCAATTCTGTCATTATAACCTGGTTCTGTCCTGGATTTTCCAAACTTATTTCTCATTGTCTGATATGATTCTTTTTTTAAGTGAACAGGAGAAACCGTAAAGGAGTTCCATGCGCCGCATCTGGGACATCTTCCATTCCAATCATATGTGTGACAATCACACAGGGGGCAAAAGTATGGGACGACTACCCTTTTGCGGAGTCCAAGTGCCCTCTTATACTCTGCCGCTGCCTTACCGGGTTCTTCTTTCCTCTCATAGATAGTACCTAATAATTTATACAGGTCAGGCATTGTGTTATCCATGCCGTCAACTTCTGTAAGGATATCAAATGCCTCATCTATCATCTCAAGCCGGTAGTATAGTTTGCCCAAATAGAATTTTAATGCAGGATTCTGAGGGTTCATTGATATAGCCTTCTTGTAAATCCATATTATTTTTCCAGGCTCACCGAGCTGTAGGTGGAAATCTTCCAGCTTGTGAAGGAGTATTTCGCTGAAATTCATATAATACCCTTTCTCCCATAGGTCAGCCGCCTCATCACCATCTTCATCTTCTATAAGTATGTCCCCCAGCGTAACGTATGCAGGGATAAAATCTTTATCAGCCCTTATTATGCCCTTTAACAGCTTCTTACTCTTTTCTCTCTCTCCCCTGTTGAACAGCAGCTTTGCAAACTCATATCTCAATCCCATGAGGAGTTTCTGGTCTTCTATATTGCCCCTCCGGCGCTTAACTACCCGCCCCTGCAATTCATGTGCGCCGTCCCATTTAGCGGTTTTTATATAAGTATCCCTGAGCATTACAAGTGCCTCTATATTGGAAGAATCTTTTTTTATTACCTCCTGGATTACAGCAATTGCCTCATCATATGAGGCAGATGACAGATAATCATTTGCAAGGGCAAAGCGGGCCTCAAGGCTCTTCTCATCTACTTTAGCTGCTTTTTTGTGAAACTTTATTGCCTCTGCATAATTGTGCTCCTGCCGATATGCGTCACCTATCCTAAGGAGGGTGTAAAAATGATTAGAGTCTATCTTTAGAATATCCCGGAAGTACGAAATGGCCTGGTCATATCTGCCTGACAGGTAGGCATTCAATCCCTTTGCAAATGTCTCCTGAACCCGGGCCTCAACCTTTTGCCTCTGCCTGTTTCTCCATTCCACAAATATATTCTTTGCATCCCTGAGCAGCGTAAAGAGTATTACGATAAAGCTTCCAAGGGCAAAAGAAAACAGAAAGAAACCAACCATAGAAATTGTATAAGAATAATTTGAGCTGAGATTGATGGTAACGGTCTCAGGATTAAAGCGATCAAAATACAAAACTATGACTATGGAAAATATAGCAAATATGGCAAATATAAGCCGCATTAATTTTTGCCCTCAGCTGTTTCTTTACTCACAGCGCTCTTTACTCTTGTCCGCGGTTTAACCTTAAACTCAATGTTGGGTGCATCACCCCATAATCTTTCGAGGCCATAATGCAATCGGGATTCCTTGTCAAATATGTGAACCATGATATCACCATAATCAATGAGTACCCATTCAAGATTGGTCATCCCCTCGCGTCGCAGGGATTGTATACCTTTGAGAGACAACGCCTCATCTATGTACTCAGCGCAGGTCTTAATTTGTCTTTTTGATTCAGCGGTCGCTATTACAAAGTAGTCAGCTATGGAACTCAAGGCAGTCACTTCGAGAACAACGATGTCTGATGCCTTCTTCTCATCGAGACATCTGGCTGCAAGGATTGCCTTTTTTTTGCCAATCAGCAATCCTTTCTTTGATCCCTTTATAATATTTGAACCTGTATGCAAAGAAATTTGGGCCCTCTGTTTATGCCAAGTATAATCCCTGATCAATTATATATGACATTACTTTTTCAGGCAATAGATTTTTAACCTCTTTGCCATCATGGATAAGCCTCCTGAGCTCTGTAGAGGAAATGTCACATGGTGTTATACGTTCAAGGTAAAGAGAAGATTTTGCTGTCATGGTAATTGACAATCTGGAAATCTCTCCTCTGTCGAGACTCTCAAGTTCAGATGAAGACACGCCCAGTAAAGCAGGTAATCCAATACCCTTAAGTTCATCAAACCTGTAACCTGGTCTTTGGATCACGATAAAATTACATAACCCCAGAAGCCTGTCCGCATGTTTCCAGGTACTTATCTCGAGAAAGGCATCAATACCGGTTATAAAGAATAGTTCTGCTGAATCGCCTGTCTCATTTTGTAAAGCCCGTACAGTATCAATAGAATAAGAAGGCCCATGCCTGTATACTTCTATTGATGACACGGTGAAGTATTTATATGGAGCTACAGCCAGCTCAACCATACGCAATCTGTGAAAAGGATTTATAACTTCTTTTTTTTTCTTATGAGGAGGGATACCGGCAGGGATAAAGATTACGGAATCAAGAGAGAAGCGCTCTCTTAACTCACTTGCTATGAGGAGATGACCTGTGTGGATTGGATTAAATGTGCCGCCAAAAAGTCCGATACGCTGCAAAGCCTGAAGTCCCTCCACTTTATCGCTCAATGATCGCAAACCCGATTCATTCACGCACTTGACCATCTCCAAATACTATGAACTTCATCGAAGTAAGCTCTTCAAGCCCCATGGGCCCTCTTGCATGTATGCGGGTTGTGCTTATTCCGATTTCGGCGCCCAGGCCGAACTGTCCTCCATCGTGGAGTCTTGTGGATGCGTTCACAAACACTGCAGCTGCATCTACCTCACTGAGAAATTGCATCGCCTTTTTATGGTTATTCGTAACGATCGCCTCCGAGTGCTGAGATCCATATGTCTCAATATGCCGCAATGCCTCAGCCATATCATCAACGACCTTTATATTCAGGATGAGGGCTAAATATTCTGTACTCCAGTCTTCATCTTCAGCTAACCTTATCGTCGAATCAATGAGACGCATCCGTGAACATCCCCGGAGTTCAACACCTGCCTTACGTAGTCTTTCAATCAGGTCTGGAAGAACTTTGCCTGCTATCCCCTTATGAATCAGCATGGTTTCCATCGCATTACAGGTCCCGGGACGTTGAACTTTCGCATTAAAACAAATATCCTGGGCCATTCTTACATCCGCATCGTCATCAACATATGTATGACAGATCCCCTTGTAATGTTTTATTACAGGAATTGTGGAATTTGCTGACACCGTCCTGATAAGCTCTTCACCGCCCCGTGGAATTATCAGGTCAATATAATTATCGAGCTTGAGCATGGCCATAACAGCCTCTCTCTCAACTATATCTACCAGTGTAATGGCGCCCTCCGGAAGCCCTGCCTTCAACCCGGCGTCAATCAATGTCTCAGCAATCGCCTTATTTGAGTGAATAGCCTCGGACCCTCCCCGCAAGAAAACACTGTTCCCTGACTTTATACAGAGACCGGCCGAGTCAGCCGTAACATTGGGTCTTGACTCATAAATAATCCCTATAACACCAATGGGTACCCGTACCTTTCCCACCTGCATACCATTTGGACGTCTCCACATACGTGTTACTTCACCGACAGGATCAGGTAATGCAGCTACCTCCCTCAATCCCTGAGCCATCTCACTGATCCTCTTGTCATTAAGCGTTAACCTGTCTATCAGCGCCGCGGAAAGCGATTTCTCCCCTCCCGCCTTGATATCTTTCTGGTTTTCACGCTTAAGCCTGTCTGCCCCTGCTTCAATAGCATCAGCCATGCACATGAGGGCGCTGTTTTTTACAGCAGTAGACAGGGTTGCGAGACTTCGGGACCCTTCCCTTGCCTTCTTTCCCTTCTCATCAATGTAGTTTTTGATATCCATTGTTACCCCTTCTGAATAATTACAAGGTTATTCCTGTGTATCACCTCGTCATAATCTTTATAACCCAGTATAATAGCTATATCACCTGTTTTTTTACCTTTGATCCTTTCTATTTCCATCGAATTATAATTTGAAAGACCTTTTGCAAATGCCGCCCCATGTTCGTCCTCACATGCAACAGCATCACCAGCCTCAAAGCGGCCTTTGATTCCCAGTACCCCGGAGGGGAGGAGGCTTCTTCCCTGCAATAATAATGCTTCTTTGGCTCCGTTATCCAGGATTAAGTGACCACTGGTCGGCAGGGCATACGCTATCCAGTGTTTCCTGCTTGACAGTCCTGACTTCTTAGGAAGGAATATCGTTCCCACATTGCAGCCCATCAGTACCCTGACTAAGAGTCCCGGCCTCTTGCCATTCATAATAATCGCAGGAATCCCGTAGCCGGATGCCTTTTTGGCTGCCTGAATCTTAGACATCATCCCCCCTGTCCCTTCAATTGTTCTCGAGTCACCCGCAATGGTTTCTATCTCATCGTTAATATCTTCCACCAGCGGTATAAGTCTTGCCCCGGGGTCAATGGTAGGGTCAGCTGTAAATAGACCTTCTATGTCGGAAAGGATGATTAGCAGGTCTGCGTCAACGACATTCGTAACAAGCCCTGAGAGGAGATCATTGTCTCCGAACCTGATCTCGTCAACGGCTACAGTATCATTTTCATTTATGACAGGTACAACTCCATAAGACAATAAGGTAATAAGTGTATTACGGGCATTTAAAAAACGTCTCCTGTCAGTTATATCATCACGGGTTAAAAGTATCTGGGCGGCTTTAATGCCAAAGCGGCTGAAGTTCCTCTCATACATCTGGATTAATTTGCTCTGACCAATTGCAGCAGCAGCCTGTTTAAGTGGAATACCTTTTGGCTTATTACTCAGACCAAGTTCCTTCATCCCGGCAGCGACTGCCCCGGATGAAACTATGACAATCTCATATCCTTCCTGACGGAGGGTGGCAATCTCTTTTATGATCCTCCTCATTCGCTGAGTATTAAGACCGCGGGCAGATGAGGCCAGAACCCTGCTGCCTATTTTTATGACAATGCGGCGAACGCCATTTAGTAAGTCTATCCTTGTGTCCGATAACTTCACTCTAAAATAAAACCTTTCTGTCACGCCCCACTATGTCATCCAGTCTTCCTGTCATTCTGAACCTTGTACTGAACTGGTTTCAGTATCGTTTCAGAAACGCCTGATCCTGCAACGCTTGAGATTCTGAAATAAATCCAGGATAACAGTATTGGTGACGTTCCGGGACTTCATGTCCCGTCGAGAACGCCGGGGCTCATGATAGTTCAATCCTTATCTGCCGTCTTCTCTGCATTCACTCTATTCTTCTCCACTGTTTTCCCCATATAATTCATAATCTCTCTTACTCCGGCACCTGTCGCCGCTGAAATGGAAAAGAATTTAAACTTTTTCTTCTTACAATAAGCTGCAAGCTCTTTAAGCCTGTCATCACCTGTCATAGCATCGGTCTTCGTTCCAGCGACCACCTGAATTTTATCCGACATGTCTGTATGGTATAATGAAATCTCTTTGTTTACCATCTCAAGCGCTTCAACCGGCGGGACTGCTGCACCATCTGAGATATCCACAAGATGCAGCAATACAGATGTCCTCTCAACATGCCGCAAGAATTGAAACCCCAGGCCCTTCCCATCGTGGGCTCCCTCTATAAGACCAGGGATATCTGCCATAATAATGCTCTTATCCCTTCCGTAACCCGCAACGCCAAGGTTGGGATTGAGAGTTGTAAATGGGTAGTCGGCTATCTTTGGACGGGCAGCTGAGACCGACGATAAAAAGGTAGATTTTCCGGCATTAGGAAGGCCTATTACACCTACATCTGCTAATAACTTTAGTTCCAGAAGAAGCCATCGCTCCTTACCTTTTTCACCTGGCTGTGCAAATCTGGGCGCCCGGTTTACGGAGGTGGCAAAAGCGGCATTTCCAAGTCCCCCGCGGCCGCCTCTGGCGACAATCAATTGTTCCCCATCTCTGGCAAGGTCAGCTAAAAGCTCCCTGGTTTCAAAATCATAGACCATGGTTCCAACCGGAACCTTTACTATTTCATCTGCTCCATCTTTGCCGCGCATGTCTTTTCCTTTGCCATGGACACCGCGTTTTGCAATGTAGTGACGATGGTACTTCTGGTCAAGAAGGGTATACAGATTAGAGGAGGTTTCAATTACAACGTCCCCTCCATTACCGCCATCACCCCCATTAGGTCCACCGCGAGGAACATATGCCTCACGCCTGAAACTTACGCAGCCGTTTCCGCCATCACCGGCATGAACAAATATTTTTATTCTGTCTATGAACATCCTGAACCCTGCTTATAAAAAAGCCCCAGATAACATTAGAAGAACCTGGGGCAAACATATTATTGAATTTATAGAGTGACCTGGATAACCTACATCACTGGATATACACTCACTCTTTTCCTGTCCCTGCCAACCCTTTCAAACTGAACCACACCTGCAATCTTGGCAAACAAAGAATCGTCCCCGCCTTTTCCAACATTATATCCAGGATGGAATTTGGTTCCGCGCTGACGGACTAAAATAGAACCAGCAGGAACAACCTCTCCGCCAAAACATTTTATGCCAAGCCTCTGGGCATTACTGTCACGCCCGTTTCGTATACTTCCCTGACCTTTTTTGTGTGCCATGCTGACCTCTCCTTTTTAATTTATAGACTTTTACGAAGTCGTCATCCCTTTACCTCTACGATTCTTACCCTTGTCAAATACTGTCTGTGCCCATTTGTGCGCCGGTAATTCTTTCTGCGTTTCTTCTTGAAAACGATCACCTTCTTATCTCTGTACTGAGATACGATGCTGCCTATAACCTTCGCATTGGCAACATAAGGTTGGCCAAGAACAACACCGTCTCCACTTCCGACTGCAAGTATCTTGTCAAACTCTATGGTTGAGCCTTTATCACCGGCAATCTTTTCAATGGAAATAACGTCTCCGGTTGAAACTCTCTGTTGTTTACCACCTGTTTCTACGATCGCATACATGATTTATTCTCCTCACTCTCTTAGTTTTTCGTCCTCTTCCTGTTGTGTCTTACATTCAATACAGTATGTTGTAACCGGTCTGGCCTTGATACGTCCATAACCTATCTCTTCTCCACATCCATCACAGATACCAAAAGTACCTTTCTCTATACGGTCAAGGGCTTCATCTATTTTTTTTATCAGTTTACGTTCCCGCTCCCTGAGCCTGATTTCAAAATTCTTATCTACCTCTGCAGACGCCTGATCTGTAACATCAGGGAAATTTATCTTGTCCGGGTTAAGCCCCTCACCTATCAGGACACCTGCCTCCAATAATAGTGCAGACCTTTGCTCTTCAAGATCCTGCTTGATTTCCTCATATTTGCCAGTTTTATTTTTTCTCGTTGCCATCCTGAGGCGCCTTATCTATATAAATCTTAGTGTCCCTGAACTTTCCATAACCTGATACACTAACAAAAAAAGATCCAATAGTCAATTCTACCCACCTCTCTGCCAAAACCACCGCGAATTATATAGTGGTCCATAAGGACGATGGGTTTTGGGGAACAACTTAACAAATGATTCAGACATAATCTCATCATAACTCAAATGAAAAACCTTGGAGAACTCTGAAAGCTCCCTCTTGAGTATCAGTAAATCATTGTTGCTAAGTGTCTCAATACCGACTTCTTTGCCCACCCTTCTATTATCCACCTCTCCTCGTACATATATAGCGCCGCCATGCATTCCTGTTCCAAGATAATCTCCGGCAATCGGCTGACCAGGTCTCATGTCCATGCCCAGCAACACAATTATACCTCCTGCCATATATTCCCCCAGGAAATGACCTGCTGTTCCTCCCACTACAAGGACCGGGGTCTTGCCCATATATGCCTTCATGTGAATGCCCACCCTGTATCCGACATCCCCAAGGACATAAAATCTTCCGCCGCGCATACCATAACCACATACGTCACCTGCATGACCATGCACAAAAACATTACCGGCATTCATGGTATTTCCACCGCCATCCTGGGCATTGTCAAAAACCTCAATCGTAGGGCCGTCCATAAAGACGGCCATATCATTACCGGCAACACCGTGTATATCAATTCTCAAATCGTTACCCTGAAGTCCTGCGCCTATGAACCTCTGGCCATTGACATTTCTTAATATTATATGCTTAGCGCCGTCATTTACGACACGATTGATTTCCTCATTAAGATCACGATAGTGCGTCGAGGCAGCGTCTATATCAACGGAGTTTTCTTCTAATTTAATTACCTTCACTGGAAAATACCCTTTCAAATCCCCCCTGCCCCCCTTTTCTAAAGTGGGGTAACTGATTTCCCCCTTTGAAAAAGGGCGATTAAGGGGGATTATTTTCTTGCCCCTTCATTCAGCATCCCGATAACCGGCTCTCCAGCCCTTGGCATCCATAGCCTGTCGGGTTTTTCACATATCTCCCTTATGGTAGCTTCTTCGCTTGCCATGTAGAGAGTCTCATCTTTTTCCCCTGCAAAGAGTGGGCGCAGTTTTATCCTGTCATTAAACCCTACCAGACCGTTGCGCCAACCGAACAGGATAGCGAACGGGCCATTCAGGAGCAATGGACCGTACTGTATACGTATGGCCCTTAATGCCTCAGAAAACTCCCTGTCCTCAGGCAACCCTAAATCTATGTCTTTCCAGAAAGGACTTGCCAGTGCATAAAATGCTGCCCGCAAAGGCATCTTTTGCTGTCTGATGAGATAGTCAAGGGCATACGCTACGACCTCGGTATCCGTAAGCAGGGTACACTTATAACCATACATCTCAAGAAATGCGCGGTTGGTCCCGTAGCTCGTTATCTCGCCATTGTGAACAATCGCCCAATCAAGGATAGTAAAGGGATGTGCGCCCCCCCACCAGCCCGGTGTGTTGGTAGGAAATCTTGTATGCCCCATCCATATATATGCCTTGTAGTCTTCAATAATAAAAAAGTCTGCTACATCAGCTGGTTCACCAACACCTTTAAATGCCCCCATGTTCTTGCCGCTTGATATAACATAGGCGCCGGAGACATTATTATTTACCATCATGACCGCTCGTACAACAAGCCCATCCTGATCTTCTCCGGGAACCAGGCATTCACTCTTTGTATCAACAAAATATCTCCAGAAGACAGGGGGATTTTTGATATATGGCGTAGCCCTTGTTGGTATCTCCTCTTCCCTGTGTACATTAAAATATCTGAACAAAACCTTCTCAACATCAGATTTTATCTCCGGTTTATCCATCATTACATGGATTGCGTAGAAATCTGCCATATCAGGGTAAATTCCGTAAGCGGCATATCCTGCGCCAAGACCGTTACCCCGGTCTTTCATAAGGCAGAGGGCTTTAATTATGTGACTTCCGTCAACCCGGCTCCCATCACGGTTAATAAAACCGACGAGACCACATCCGCTGGTATCTCTTGGATCATTATATTTTTTATATCCTTCAATCATGATAGTCTGTCTCATCCCTTCGTGTAAAAATCCTGTTTCTCCACTCACGGGGCATTTGCATAAGTCCAACCTTTTTCTTGTTAAGCAGTTTAGTCTTAATACCTGATATATCTATCTTATTTCTGATAAGCCCTGTTAAAACACCGGCCCCGTCAATCTCACCTATGGTTACAAAGCCTTTTAACCTGCCTTCTTTGAGAACAAGGCTTCTGTAAAATGTACCTTTAGGGTCACTGACATATATGACTTCATAACTTGCATCAGGCGGGGTAGTAATGCCTGCCGAAAGAATTGGCACTTTCAGAAACTTCAGAGAATTTATTGGCAGCCCGCCTGCATAAGGATACCTGCCTCCTGCCATATTCTTTCCTGCAACCAGACCCTGCTGAAACGCCAGCGGCCATAATGGCAATGAGCGTTTCAGGCCATCAGTGATATCAAGCGCCTTAACCACGTCGCCTGCACCATATACATTCGGGACATTGGTACACATGTAGTCATCCACATCTAATCCCCTGTCAAATTTAACCGGAGTGTTCTTAATCAGCTCTCCGTTAGGTATCACTCCGATTGCAGTAATAACCGCCTGACAAGGGATAACCTTGCCGCTCTTTAAACTTACACCCGTTATTTCCTTGTTTCCGGAAATCTCTTCAACAGTATCATTTAAATAAAACTCTATCCCCTCACCATGCATGAGGGATTGGGCAATTTCCGATGACCTGGGGTCTAATGCCTTGACAAGCACCCGGTCCCCAAGTTCGACTACTGTCACCTTTTTGTTAAGCTTATTCAAGGTATAGGCAATCTCTGTCCCCGTAAACCCGGCGCCAATAACCACTGCACTGTTAAAACGCGGAAGCGCTTCACGAATTTTCTCTGCATCCAATAAGTCTGTAAATGTAAAAACCAGCTCTTTACCCTCTGCCCCTTTTATTACCGGCTTAAAGGGAACCCCGCCTACTCCAAGGAGGAGTTTTTTATATGAGATCTCTTCACCATTATCTGTTGTAAGAATAGACTTATCTGAATCAAGTCCAGTTACTTTCCTGCCAAAGAGGCAATCTACACCCATCTTTTTAAAGTAGTCCTTGCCCCTGAATTCAAGCCACTGGGCGTTAGCGCCCTCAATGTACTCTGCGAGCATTGCCTTTGAGTACGAACCAAGAGACTCAAAGGATATAGTTAGTATAGAAGACTTTTTATCGTGCTTCCTTATCCCGTCTATTGCTCCTACAGCAGCAACATTTGATCCGACAATTACATATTCTGATTTAGACATTACTTGTGGACCTCTTCTCTTTCTTCAATGGTCTCATCATACAGCAATGCATTGTTCGGACAGGCCTCAACACAGGCGGGATTAAGCCCGGCATCAAGCCTCTTAATGCAAAGGTCACATTTGAATGCATGTTTGTCTTTGCCTGCAAGATTAGGATGAGCAGCGCCATACGGACACCCGACTACACAACCCCAGCACCCTACACAGCGTTCCTCGTCAAGATAAACTATGCCATTATCAAGCCTTTGTATTGCACCGCTGATGCAGGCATCCATACACCATGGATGTTTACAATGCCTGCACATTGAAGAAAAGGCCAATGGCGACTCAACCTCAACAACTGCATTCGTTTTCCCCCGCAGCCCTTCCCTTTTATAAGACTTTACAGGGTCCTGGCTCCGTGAATGCGTTGCAACACAAGCCACCTCACAGTTATAACAGGCTATGCAGTAGTCTTCTATTATTATGACTTTTTTCACTTTTAAATAGCCTTTCAATCCCCCCTTACTCCCCTTTGAAAAGGAAGGAAACTTATTTCCCCCTTTGAAAAAGGGGGATTAAGGGGGATTTTTGTCATTATCGGGGTCAGGTCTTGCATTTTGACGTCAAACTTTTTTATGACGTCAAAATGCAAGACCTGACCCCGCACAAAAACTACCTATTCTCCAGCCGGAAGCACTCCCAGTATCTCGTTCTCTTTCTCAGTCAGGCCAATACTTCTTAACCTCAGCCGGTTGCCTTTAAGCGATTCTATTGAATTGATCCCCATTGCCCCGAGCATCTCCTTCATCTCATGTGACCACCCTCTTACCAGATTGTACAACTGCTCTGATGCGATATCAGGGTTCTGTCTCCTTGCCAGCCTTGGGTCGTTAGTGGTTATGCCCCACGCACAACGGCCGGTGTTGCATGTCTGGCACAGCGTACATCCTATGGCAAGCATCGCAACCGTTGCAATGTAGGCCGCATCAGCCCCGAGGGCGATTATCTTTATTACATCAGCGCTACTCCTTATACCGCCGGTAGCAACAATAGAGACCTCGTTTCTGATGCCCTCCTGCCGAAGCCTTCTGTCTACAGCAGCAATAGCCACCTCAATAGGTATTCCAACATGGTCTCTTACTGACTTTGGTGTTGCACCTGTACCACCACGGAAACCATCAACGACTATTACATCAGCGCCTGCCCTTGCTATGCCGCTTGCTATCGCCGCAACATTATGTACCGCGGCAATCTTTACAAAGACAGGTTTCTCATACCGCGTTGCCTCTTTTATCGCATAAACAAGCTGTTTCAGATCTTCTATAGAGTATATGTCGTGATGCGGCGCCGGTGAAATAGCATCAGAACCAGGAGGTATCATCCTTGTTTCAGCGATTTCAGCATTCACCTTTTCACCAGGCAGGTGCCCGCCAATCCCCGGTTTAGCGCCCTGGCCTATCTTTATCTCTACTGCTGCAGCGGCCTTCAGATAATCCCTGCTGACGCCAAAACGGCCTGAGGCTACCTGGACTATGCCCCTCCCGGCATAAGGATAGAGTTTCTTATGAAGCCCTCCCTCCCCTGTGTTCCAGTAAGTGCCAAGTTCTACGGCAGCCCTTGCCATAGATTCCTGAAAATTAAGATTTATGGAGCCGTATGACATTGCGGAAAACATTATAGGAGTTTCAAGCTCGAGCTGGGGGGCAAGCCGCGTCTTAAGCGCAATTTTCCCGCTTTCTGACTCTGTAAGCTCAATCTTCTCTCCTTTTTTTCCAAGAAAGGTCCTGAGCTCCATGGGTTCTCTAAGCGGGTCAATAGACGGGTTTGTCACCTGACAGGCATCAATGACCAGATGGTCAAAATATATGCGGTATGGCTTGTCATTTCCAATACCGGTGATAATGATACCGCCGGTATTTGCCTGAAGATAGGCGTCCATGACAAGGTCCCACTTCCAGCTTGCATGCTCGATAGGTCTTGACGGATTGGGGACAATCTTTATTGCGTCTGTAGGACACATGGCCTCACAGCGCTTGCAGCCGACGCATGCCTCATGCTTATTCCATATAACATCAAGCTCTTCATCGTAGAATGTTGCATCATAAGAACACTGCTCAACACATCCAAGACAGCGTACACACTTATAATCATCTCTCTGAACTATATATGGGTAATATTGTATCTGCGGTTTTTTGTAAAGCATATTACTATCCTAACAACGGAATCCCCCAAAATTGAACCTCCTTTATTTGGGAAAGCATCCAATAATGAATTTGAATGTATAGTATAACAATTCAAATCTTAAATTTCAACAACGAGTTAGTTTTTTTGTTGTACTGCCTGTTTTTTATTTTTGAGAGAGATCAGAGAGGGTACCTTATGGTTTAGTAACTGTCGTATCCTGAACCATAGAAATATTTTGACTGAATAGGCTCAACTCCATTCAGCACGACTCCAACAACCTTATCGTCGGCTAAAGATGAAATGGCCCTTTTAACCAGACTTCTTGGCGTCTTGCCAGCCTGAATAACAAGCAAAATACCATCCACAAGCGTAGAATATATATTGATATCAGCCATAGGTATAATGGGTGGTGTATCAATTATAATGTATTTATAATGTTCTCTTGCGTTTGTTATTATTTCCTGCATTTTAAAAGAGGAGAGGAGCTTGGAAGGATTTCCTGTTGTCCTGCCTGCAAATAAAACCGAAAGTTTGCCATCAAACATCTGTACAGCACACGCATCAAGGTCTATTTTCCCCTCCAGGACATCTGTCAGGCCAAACCCCGGCGGATGTTTAAGATAATCATATAACCCTGGATTCTTTAAGTCTCCTTCGATCAGGAGGACCTTATCATCAAAGTCACGGGCAATAGATATTGCCAGGTTCAGTGAGGTAAAGGACTTACCTTCTGCTTTAACGGAACTGGTAACTGCAAGGGCATAAGAGCTTGAATCCTGCCGTAATTGCGATATTCGTGTACATAAAATTCGGAATTGCTCTGCTGAAATCGAAGTTGGTTCTCTTAATGTTACCAGCCTGTTATCAACAAGATTGTGGTTTATACTTTTATTGTCAAGCTCAATTATTACAGGAACTGCGTTATCTTTTACGGCAGCTGTCATATTATCTACGTCTATTCTTTTCCTTTTAAGCCAGGTCATTTTCATAACGAGCGTTATTCTTGTATCTTACCTTCCACCAATGCGGGGGATAGATGCCAGCACCGGAATTCCTATGACCGCATAGACATCATCGGGTTTTCTGAAGGAGGCATCAATAGTTTCTAAAAGGGCTACAAGACCAACCCCGCTGCCAACTCCAATTGCTATGCCCATAAGGAATATTTTCTTTGGATTAGGTTTGTATGGCTTAATCGGAAGGTTTGCCGGATCAAGTATTTTGAACTGCTCTCCCTTCTGTCTTTTTTCAAGGTTCTCGGCAAGCTGGGCATCAAGTTTTTTATTCAATAAACTTTGATAATTATTGCTTGTATTTTCATAATCCCTCATCAGAGCTGTCATCTGCAGCTCCCTTTCAGGTATACGCTCAACGCGCCCCTGAAGGACGGAGATTTGCTTTGCTATTTTCTCTTGTTCTTCCTTTAATTTTACCACCTGTTTATTAACATTCATTAATTGTTTTGAAAGGGGGTTAATGTAAGTTGCTTCAGATTCCGTGCCTTTTCTTGTCTTAATCTGAGATTGAATCTCAGAAATTTCTCTCTTAAGCCTGCCTATCTCCGGATACTTATCAGTATAAGAAATAGAAAGTCTCGCCAATTCTTCCTTTAATTCTGCAAGCCTGATTATCTGTGGATCGTCAGAAGTTTTATCAGTCGTTTTTTCCTTATTATTTGATTCAGACAGCTGACTTTCAAGCATATTTTTTCTGTCACTTGCCGAGCTCAATTCATCATTTACTATCTTACGTTCAAGCTGCAGCCGGTCGAGAGTCCTTAGAGTTGCATCTATCTGTGAGGGCAGCTCTCCCATATATTTCTCTTTATATAACTTTATCTGCGCCTCCTGTGTCTCTAAGGTGGCCTTGAGACCCTGCATCTGCGAATCAAGGAATTCTGTAGTACCTTCTGCCTGTTGCTCCCTTACCTTCAGGTTCTCCTCTATAAACAAGGATGCAAGCCGGTTGGTAACATGCATAACTGTTTCAGGGTCACTACCAATATATGATATTGAAAATGCACTGGTCCTGTCACCTCTGCTTCCTCCTTTTATATCAATCTCAATACTTCCCCTCATCATTTCTACAAGCTCTTCATTAGAAATGTTACTCTTTTCTCTATTGTAAAGTCCAAATTCATTAATAATTGACTCAAGCCTTGTCCTGCTCATGACCTGCTGGGTAATGGTAGTCAGTCTATCATTTATATCTGAAGTAACCGTCGGATTAACATAGGATTCCGGCACCTTCTGATGTTCTACCAGGATCATGGTTGTTGATTTATAGGAGCGCGGGACAATATAAAGGGCAAGTATAATGCCTATAATTGAGACTATAAATGGAATGATAACAAACCACTTCCTGCGGAGCGCAATCTCTATATAATCTTCAAGTAGTAACTGTTTTTGTCCTTGAATTTCCATAAAATGTTTGAACTAATCCGAGTCCGGCAGGCATACCTTCCCTCCGCCGCCTTCTTTTGCCATATTCAACGCTATGTCAACCTTTCTCCTGAGAGTCACAATATCGTTTGCATGCGTGGGGAAACAGGCTATTCCTATACTCGTAGTCATGCCAACAGTGTTTCCATTTGTCTTAAAAGCGTAGTTCTCAATACGATCCTTGATCCTCACACCGACCTTGAAAGATGACTGAAAATCTGCCTGATCTAAGATAAGGAAAAACTTATCATTCTCAAACCTTCCTATCATGTCGGTAGCCCTAACCTCCTCTTTAACTATGGCGGCAAGCTTCCTCGTAAGTGCCTCTTCCTCAGGTGGTGATAAACCCCTTAATATCTTGTCCTTTTGAAGGACCATGAGCGAGAAATAATAAAGGTATCTGGCGGCCTTCTTAACCTCAAGGTCGAGCAGGTAGTCAAAAGCCTCCCTCTCAAGTGTCTGTGTCACCATGTCAAACATTAATCTATCTTTTTTCCCGGAATGCAGCCCAATGCTCAAAGATGAAATATCCAAGCTGACAATCTCCTAACCATAAGGGAAAGTTTGCAATATCAATGCCATTAATAACTCACCCCAAAATACTCACCCTCACTCCTTCGACTACCCTCAGGCCTGTACTGAAACAAGTCAAAGGAACAGCCCAGAGAGATGTCTCAGGGACAGGATTTTCCCTCTCTCTGAGAAGAGAGGGGATATTATTTTTTATCTATACTCTGGCGGCTAATGACCGTCCGCATTATAAGGCCATACATTATAGCATGGGCAGGCTAACTACTAATATAGGAAAACTTTTTCTCTTTTTTATTCAAGCAGGTTATATTGCCTCATTTTATAAAACAGGGTCTTGTAACTTATTGACAGCATCTCTGCTGTCTTCCTTCTGTTCCACTTGCATAAAACAAGGGTTTTACTGATAGCCTCCTTTTCTGCTATGCTGACCGCCTCCCTGGAAATCTCTTTCAAACAACGAGGCTGATATGGAGTTTCCTCAACCCTATCTTCATTATTCTCGACCTGCAGCTTGTCTGTCTTTTCCACTACTGAATCTGGCTCTGAACAACCGCTAAGCTCAACCTTCTCAGTACCAAGCACAATAATTCGCTTAACAATATTTTCCAGTTCTCTCACATTACCAGGCCAGCTATAAGAGGCAAATCTTTCAATCGCCTCCTGTGAAAGCGGGTGATAATCCTTATTATAAATTTTACAATATTTACGCAGAAAATATTCAGTCAATACCGGAATGTCATCTTTTCTCTCACGCAGGGATGGCATAGTTATGCTTACAACATTTAGCCTGTAAAAAAGGTCTTCCCTGAAAGTTCCGGAAACAACAGCCCTTTCAAGGTTTTTGTTTGTCGCGGCAATCACACGGACATTAACCTCAACCTCCCTTCCTCCAATCCTTGAGAATTCTCCATCCTGCAGTACCTGCAGTAGCTTCGCCTGAAGCGATTGAGGGATATCCCCAATCTCGTCAAGGAATATAGTCCCATTGTTCGCAAACTCAAACTTACCAGGCTTCATCCTGTGAGCGCCTGTAAAAGAGCCCTTCTCATGACCAAACAATTCGCTCTCCAACAGACCTTCAGGAATTGCCGCACACAAGACCTTGACAAATGGCCTATTCTTCCTGTTAGAAAACCTGTATAGTGCCTGTGCCGCGAGTTCCTTTCCGGTCCCGCTTTCTCCCCGCAGCAATACAGTAATGTCCGGCTGAGCCACCCGTCGTATTATGTTTTTTATATCAGTTATGCGCCTGCTATGACCGAGCAGAATCTCTCCGACACAATCAACGCCAGGGGCTTCTACTCCAATATCATTTATCAAAGCAGATTCATTATAGTCGTTGCCTTTATTCATATATCGTGTTATCGTATCACGCAATTCAGTGTAATCAACCGGGCTCTTTATCACACCGTCAATGTTAGGGTTAAGGGAATCGTCCTTGGTTATCAATGGTGTAACGAGGAGGATGGAAGTGTCCTTGCTTATCTCTTTGATGTTGAGTGCAACCTCACGCCAGTGCATATCCTTAAGAGATGAATCAAGGATTGCGACAGCAGGCTTTTTCCGGCTTAACAGATCAATACCATCTTCGTATTTATGTGCAGCGAATATACTATAACCGAAATCCTGAATTGATGATTTCATATAGTTTGATTGAATCTGATCAGAAGCAAGTATAACTATAGCAGACGCGCTGTTCATATGATTAAGCCTCATGAAAGGAACACATTGAAACAAGGAAACAGATTATCCATTTTGTCCAATCTTTTTCCTATACATCGCTATTTTAACTTAATATGTGGATAAGTCAAGCCAATAATTTGACAGATCGCTATGAAGGAGGGGGTATGAGTAAGATTCGCTTTATATTTATTTGTATTCTTCTATTGTCGGTTACTGCCTGCAGTAGTCCGGAAGAGAAGAAGACTAAACACATGGACCGGGGTCTCAAGTACTACAATGAAGGACAATACAATGAGGCAATTATTGAATATAAGAATGCTATCCGGATCGTCCCTAAGGATGCTGAGGGACATTACCGCCTCGGCCTTGCTCTTATGCGATCCGGACGGGTGCAGGATCTTGCTAATGCCTATAAAGAGTTCAGTCAGGCAGTTGAAATCAATCCCGGTATCATGGATGCACAGATACAGCTGGGAAATATACTGATCCTATCAAGAGAATATTTAAAGGCTAAGGAAAAGAGTGAGTTTGTTTTAAAGAATGAGCCTGATAATGTAGATGCACACCTGCTCCTGGGAAATGCCTTTGCAGGTCTCAAGAAGGATGATGATGCAATACGCGAGATTAAGAAGGCCATTGAACTTGACCCAAAACGTATAACGTCATATCTCAATCTCGGCGGTATATATGTGGCACGGAAGAACCTTAATGAAGCTGAAAAGGTTTACAGGGAAGCTATATCTATTGATACCAAATCTATACAGGCACGCTTAGCCCTCGCGACTCTGCATTATTTGAATAAAGATATGACTGCAGCTGAGGAGGAATATAAAGAGGCCATCATGATAGATCCCAAGAATCTCAATCTTCACATAACACTAGGCAGATTCTACTCCTCCCAGAATAGATATAAAGAGGCAGAAGCCGAATATGTCGAGGCAGGGCGTGTTGACCCAAAAAATTCATTACCACAAATAAGCCTTGGCGACCTATATCTTTTCCAGAAAAGAGATGATGACGCTATAAAGGCATATCAGAGGGGGGATGAGATTAATCCGGATGACCTGACAGCAAAAAAGAGGCTCGCATCTTTCTATCTCACTAAGTCAAAGATTGACGAGTCATTAAGATATATTGACAAGATACTGGAGAAGGATTCAAACGATATAGATGGTCGCTCCTTAAAGGGAAGGATCTTTCTCGCCAAATTAAAGGTATCAGAGGCAATTTCGGAATTTCAAAAGATATTGAAAGATGAACCCGAACGCTCTGATATCAGATTTTTCCTTGCCCAGGCACACATGATTGCAGGTGACTTGCAACTATCAAAAAACGAACTGACAGAGGTGTTAAAGGAGGTCCCGGATTCAGCAGATGCACGGACGAGCCTCGCAGAGGTTTATCTCAGGCTGCACTCATATGATGAGGCAATCAGTGAGGCAAAGAAGGCAATTGCAATCCAGCCGGATAATCTAAGGGCAAAGAGGTTGCTTGGAGATGCATATGTGGGGAAAATGGATATTGGAAGCGCTTTATTTCAATATAAGGAGTTGGTACGTCTTACACCAGATGACCCCTTTGGCCACTTCAGACTCGGCACCATCTACAGGGCCCAGAAAAAAAACAGTGATGCAATGTCTGAGTTTGAGAAGGCCATTTCCCTGAATCCCGAACTGACCCAGCCTCTTGCACATATCATGGGGATATTAATAGAACAGGGTAGCGCAGATAAGGCTATAGAGAGGGCAAATAAACAATTAACTGCGTCGCAAAATAACCCGCTTATATATAATCTGATAGGAAAGGCATACTTAGTAAAGAAGGATGACAAGAAGGCAGAGGAATTTTTCAATAAATCTATTGAACTGGATAAGAACACCCTGGTCTCATACATGGACCTGGGGGCACTGTATGCACGCAGCAAGACCTATGACAAGGCCATAGCCAGATTTGAAGAGGCCATCAGGGTTAACCCAAATTATCTTCAACCCTATATGCTCATAGGTATACTCTATGACTCCCAGAAGAATCATAATAAGGCAAGGGAATATTACGAAAAGGCCTTAAAGATTGACCCTAAATTTGCCCCTGCGGCAAATAACCTCGCATGGATTTATTCAGAGTATGGAGGAAACATAGACATCGCCTTGGACCTTGCACAAAGGGCAAAGGAAAAACTTCCTGAGGACCCTGGCGTCTCCGATACACTCGGCTGGATCTACTATAAGAAGGGGGCATACCTGAAGGCGATATCTCTATTAAAGGACAGCAGTGAAAAACTGGGAGATAATCCAACGGTACGTTATCACCTCGGGATGGCCTATTATAAGAATGGGAATAAAGAGCTGGCAAGACGGGAGCTCGCAAAAGCCATTGACATTAATCCAAAATTCGATGAGGCCGAGGAGGCAAGGAGGGCTATTGAGAGCCTTAAAAGATAATAAAATCAGGTACCCCAGGATGCAGAGACCTTTAACATTAACAGGTTTCTTTCAATGTCCATGGCAGAGGCAACTCCTGAATTCTGTGCAAAGTGTGAAACTGAGAATGATCCGGTCAACCATGTCCTTATGGTATAGTTTGCTTCTGCGGACAAATTATATGACTTAATATCAACCTCATCACCATTGAGCGATTGGTTTATTGAATAAGTAGCCCCCATAGTTGAGGAAAGCAGCCTTGTATGCCTGACTGACATGTTAATGTAGGCTGTTTGTGACACAACTGGTGAGGTGGTTTTGACACCACTTACAGTATTCAAGTCCCTTGAATAGCCAATGTAATACGTGATAAATTCAGATGTTCTCGATAGATTCAATGTCCCTCGTACATTTGATGTTTTCCCCGCTTCATAATCAATCATATCCCAGCCAATACTGAACTCTCCCTGAGTGACAGGTGAAAACTTATGACGGAGTCCGGTAGTAATAGAATAGCTATTAAGATCCACTTCGTCAGCCGTGGATTTCATAATCCCTATATCAACATGCAAGGTATCCTTCCGTGCCGTATAGTAGGTACCAATTGACAGGCTATTTGTCATGTTGTCCTGCAATACAGGATCTGAGAATTCTGTCAGAAGATTAGAGTATCTCAGATTCATGCCTTGATTACGTGAAAGTGGAAGGCTCATATCTATGGAGGCTGCATTTCTGAAGGCATCATTCCTTTCAGTCCTTATCCCATAATTGCTCAGCGAAGCGTCCCCTCCCCGTTCCACATCAAAATAGTAATCTTTAGAATCAGGGCTATAAGAAAAACCCTCTGAAACATTTATTCTGACATCTCTAAAATAGCTGTTAATCCCTCTTGCCATATCAATGTTTATATTTCCATCATGCGTCAGCACATTGAGTTCCGTGTTATTTGCGTATGAACTCCATGTTGTCGTGTAATTAGCCTTTAACTCTGTGTTTGTCCCTGTATAGGTGATCTTGAAGCTGGCACCTGTTCCGGTAATAAAATCTCCAGTCTCATCACTGCTTGAGAAAATATTGCTGTTATAAGTTTCTGAAATAGAAAGAGACGGTATTAGCCGCCAGGCAGGCGCTGCAGAACTTTCAGTTAGGAAACCTGAAATTAGAAGAATCAGGCACGAGAGAATGGATATATTTATGGATTGCTTTTTTTTGCCCGTTTTGTGAACCATAGCAACTGACAACAAAGTCGTCTTACCTCACTGTAATTCCATACTTATTTATCATTGACGTAAGTGTTTGACGGCTGATGTTGAGATCTCTGGCAGCGTGAGTTATATTACTGCCGTGTCTTAAAAGCGCCTCACTTATAAGGCGCTTTTCCAGCGTCTCTCTCGCCTCGTGAAGCGAAGGTATCTGTTCAATGCTATCATCTGGTGCAGTGAACTCGAGATCAAGGGGTGACAACCATTCACCGTCTGTCATAACAACCCCCCTTTTTACCCTGTTTTCAAGCTCCCGAACATTACCGGGCCAACTATACTCCGATAAAGCCTTAACTGCCTCGTCTTTAAATCCACGAACATTCTTTTTAAACTCACTTGAATACCGTTGCAAAAAGGCCCGGGCAAGCAACAATGAATCATTCCCTCTTTCCCTGAGAGGAGGCAGATTAATTGAAACCACACTCAGACGGAAGTAGAGGTCCTCCCGGAATCTTCCATCACCAATCGCCTTTTTTATGTCCATGTTGGTTGCGGCAAGGATACGGACATTGACCTGAATCTCCTCTCTGCCGCCTATCCGCTCAATGATATTCTCCTGCAGAAACCGCAGGAGCTTGACCTGAAGCGAGAACGATAATTCACCTATTTCGTCAAGAAAAAGTGTACCCCCCTCGGCATATTCAATTCTGCCCTTACGCCGGCTCGTCGCTCCAGTGAATGCCCCTTTCTCATGACCGAATAACTCACTTTCCAGCAGTGTCTCGGGTATAGCCCCGCAATTTATTACGATAAAGGGTTTATCCCTTCGATCACTCAGTCTGTGAACAGCCCTCGCCGTAAGCTCCTTTCCTGTACCTGTTTCTCCCAGGATAAGCACCGGTACATCCACAGTGGCAACCTTCCGTATGGTCTCATAGACATGGTTCATGGATGAGGAGTTGCCAAGGATATCGTCCAAGCCCTCAGCGTGTGCCCGGCATTGCAGTGCCTGATTCTCCTCTTCAAGTTCTGCCATTCTGACCGCCCTTGTAATAACAACTCTGACCTCGTCTATTACAGGAGGTTTCGTAAAGAAATCAAAGGCGCCCAACTCAATCGCTTTTAAGGCATTCCCTCTCTCTGTATTGCCGCTGACAATTATTACCTTGATCCTTTGATCAATAACGAGTATCTCTCCGAGTGTTTTCAATCCTTCTTCTGCCTCACGCGGTTTTGGCGGAAGCCCCAGATCAAGGATTACAACAAATGGATGCACTTTTCTGGTAAGTTCTAATGCCGAGGCATGATCACCAGCCTCATGGATTTCGTAATCTTTGAGGAGCGCCCACCTCATCTGCGATCGTATTGATTCATCATCATCAACAATAAGTATTATACGCTTAGTCATTTTGGTAATATTACACGAAACTCACTGCCTTTGCCAACCTCACTATTAACTTCAAAACTCCCTGAATGGGCATCAATAATTTTTTTACACTGGAATAAACCAATCCCGAGCCCATTAGATTTACTGCTCCTGAACGGCTTAAAAAGATCTTTGTTGATAAACTCCTGCGTCATCCCATACCCCTGATCTGCAACAGACAATATCACATCTCCATTCCTGACATACGTATGTACCATTATTTTCTTATCGCTCTCACCGGGAGGTGATGCCTCTATAGCATTAAGCAACAAATTTAAGAAAACCTTATGCAATTGTCCTGCGTCTGCACTAATTAACGGGACTTCTTCGAGATCCTTTACGACCTTACCGGAAACAGTACCATTGAGGGCAGAAAGCGTCTCTTCCACTACCTCGTTGAGATTCATAGATTCAAGATTAATCTGGATCCCCTTGGATAACAATGTCAAATCAGATACCATTCCGTTCATTTTTGATACTATAAATTTGAGCGTCTTAAGTGCATCCTGCTGGAATAAGGGGTTTCCTATATGTTCTTCTGCATTATGGGTCAACAGAGAAAGCGTTGACAAAAAATTTTTCAGGTCATGTATGAAAAAGCTTGAAACATGATGGAATGCCTCTGCCTCTTTAGCAACAAGAAGTTCCTGAGTCAGGTGTATGTTCCTGATTCGCTCCGCCGCATGGCTGGCAATGGCCTTTAATAAATCAAAATCATCTTTCCGGTAAGGCTCTCCTGACAGATCTTCTCCTTGCAGAATAAAACCTATAAGGTCTCCCTGTCCAGCTCTCAAGGGTGTGCAAAGGGTTGCCGTTGTCGCCATGAAAAGAGGACTGATCAGTTCATGAAACTCTTTACTGTCACTATGTTCAATGGGCGGTTCATTGATATAAAAAGGCGTAGAACAATCTTTTATCCTCAAAATAAACGGGTCATTTGCCTTCAACCTGATCTTACCTGCATTTCTAATTGTTGACGTAACAAGAACATATTCTTTATAAGCAGGCTCATAAAGCCACAGAAAGACCTCTCTGACAGCCATCGTCTCAGATATCATCTCGATTAAAGATTCTTCAATTTGAGCAAGGTCATTATTCAATCCGATCTTCTCTATTGTTTCAATCCATTTGTCCCTGAACTCATACTTGTTGCGATAAAAATGTTTTGTGATGAACAATTGAAGCCGTCTTCTAAGGCTTGTTGAAAGTACTGCGACCACTAAGCCTAAAATAGCAGTAAATGTAAACAGGACACTCCAGAAGGTGTAATAAGTCCCCCCTGTCATCTTGATACCTTGTGCTACAAGACCGACAAGAAGCAGATATGCCCCGACAAATAATACGGTAAATGAATTATAGATTACGTAGCGGGAGACAAAGATATTAACATCCAGCAGTTTGTTCCTAACCACAGCGAACATCGTAATGGTACAGGAGATCAGTATAACTATTGAAGTTACCGACTGATTGCTGCTATCGAGAAAAGAAAAAAGGATGGCCTGACTCGAGATGTAAATATAATAAGCAAGTACTGAACCAACTCCGATGATAACATACTTGGCCTCTATTTTCTTTGAACCCAAAGAAAAACGCAGTGTATTCTCGAGTTGTACGAGACAGAGCAGGATACCAATAAGGAGATACAAGTAAAAATATTTTCCAACTCTACCCAGAGGGAAGATGGTGTAGACATCATTGTAGGGGAGGTCAATGAGAGAATAGGAGTTAATCCAGAGAAGAAAGAATCCAGCGCTCAGAAAAAGCCCTGCCACGGCATATTTCCAGCGGAAGAGCAGTTCTTTATAATTGGATCTTATAAATGTTAGTGAGAAGAGGAACCACCCTGGGGCAAGAAGCGCCTGTCCAACCAAAGCAATTCTCTTACCGTAGAGACTCCACATCAACCCATCTGAGATGAAGACAATAACATTTCCTGCCTCAATTATGGTTAGACTAAGCATACCAAGGCCAAACCCAATATTGGCAGGGTGATGCGGATTACGGATGAAGACAAGGATACCGACCCCAAGGGTCAGGATAGCTCCCAAAAAAGACAATACCAGAAAGATATGGCCGGGATCAAAGTACATTGCAATGCATAGAATGCAATTTATGGGCCACTATTATCATCATTTCCCTTCGTCGAATCAAACGGAATCCCGAGCTTTCTCATCTTCTGACTAAGTGTATTTCTGTGGATCCTCAATAACCTCGCCGCCCTCTTTCTGTTCCACTTTGAACCGTGTAGAGCCTTGATAATCTCACCCTTTTCATAGACCTTGCAGCGTTCGTGTAAACTATCCTCATCTCGTTGAAACTCCCTGTAACCTCTTTTCTCCCTGAAAAGTAGATCGAGAGGGATGTCTTTAACTGTAATGTCCATACTATCATCAGATAGTACAATTACCCTTTCTATGAGGTTCTCGAACTCCCGCACATTGCCTGGCCATGCCCATCCCTGAAGAACAGAGACTATCTCTTTTGAGTAACGTGGTCTTGTCTTTTTTAATTTAGCACATGCCTTGTCAAGGAAGTGTTCTAATAGAATTGGGATATCTCCTTTTCTCTCCCTTAAAGGCGGAAGATGAATCGGGATTACATTTAACCTGAAATAGAGGTCTTGTCTGAAAGTACCAGATTCAACAAGTTCATTTAAATTGTCATTAGTCGCTGCTACAACTCTTATATCTAATTTGATAGTCTTTACAGAACCCAGACGCTTGATTTCACGCTCCTGAAGGGTACGGAGGAGTTTAGCCTGAAGATGCAGGGGAAGTGTTGACACCTCATCCAGGAAGATCGTGCCGTTATGCGCACTTTCAAAATCTCCAACCTTTGAGTTAACGGCACCTGTAAAGGCGCCGCGCTCATATCCCATAAGCTCACTCTCTAACAACTCCCGCGGAATAGCCCCGCAATTTACTGCCACAAACGGTCCCTTCGACCTGGGACTTACATTGTGTATACCCCTGGCAATCAGCTCCTTTCCTGTCCCGCTTTCTCCTGAAATTAAGACACTGCTATTGGACCTCGCAGCTCTTCGTGCCATATCCAGTACACTCAACACATTTGGGTCAGATGTTTTTATCTCTTCAAAACCGTCAGAATAATTCACTTTCATGTTTTCTCCTTTGAATTAATGATTGATATGGCAGGCTATATTATTAACCGGGATAATATTGTAAATCGGCAGACTGGCTATAATATATCAAATAACATACCAATTCCTAACCCTTTTCTAAGGCATTGATATATATGATATTGCTGTTAGGATACGAAGGTATTGTATAAATGGAATGGATAAAAATTGACCATACTGTGCATACTATATTACAAAATTGAATTCTAACTATTTGATTTACATGACATTTCCATGATGATTAATTTAATAGCCCATAAAGGACTGTATTTTACCCTAATGACATTCTGTCTATTAACAGGGTGAAAAAAATGCTGATTGGGACTTACAGACAGGGTTGAGAAAGTTCTTGACTAATCACAATTCAATCAAGAATTTCCTGTGATAAAACATCGCCGCTGCTACGGTAAGCAGTGCAACATGGGTAAAGTTTTTCCACTTGAACTATAAATTAATAGAAAAGTGACGGAAAATTTGACACGTCAAAAAAGTCACTATTATGATATTTTATAAAACTACATAACATTCAACAGGTTATAAAAATGGCATTGAAATTGCGTGGTTAATAGAAATAGAACGAAGGGAAATTATTAAGTTATGACACAGAATAACCTCTGATTTCATTCGTCAGTCAAATGCGCTTTCGGGGGAGGAAAATATGAGGGGAAAAACTTCATTCTATAGAGTTTTATTTGTATTATTAACAGTTCTTTTTTTCAGTTCACTTGCTAATGCTAACATACTTGTAATATCACCTCATCCCGATGATGACGTTATTACCTCTTCTGGAGTTGTGTCTCAGGCGTTAGAGAGAGGCGAGCCGGTCAAAATAGTTTATATGACAAATGGGGACTACGCCGGCGTTGCAACAGGATATACCCGACAGAATGAAGCTGTATCAGCCCAGTCATATCTGGGGGCACAAGAAGACGATTTGATTTTTCTTGGTTATCCTGATGGATATCTTAGTACTTTATTTAATGGGTATTATCAGGAAAGTGATCAATTCACCGCACCTAACGGCCGTTCAACTACCTATGCAAACCGGGGATTAGGCCGCATTGATTACCATTCTTACCGATTTGGATTCCCTGCCGCTTATAACAGCTTAAATATACTTTTAGATCTTGAAGATATTATTGCTTCTTATAAACCAGACCATATCTTTACCACCTCTGCATTGGATGTGCATCCAGATCACTCTACAAGCAACATTTTATTGAAACTTGCTGTAGTGCGTGTCCATAATAATGACCCGGATTACACTCCCACAATACATAATGCCTTCGTCTGGACGCTCGATTCGCATGATTACTATTGGCCCAATCCTCTCGATCCCTCCGCATATTTTACAGAATTTCCAAGCCTGGTCACCCCTCCAGGGGTTCTCTGGAGTGATAGAGAAAGTATTGATGTTCCATTAGCGATGCAATCTACCTATTACGAATCTAATCCTAAATACCTTGCCGTCTCTGCTTATGTGTCTCAAAACGGGATGAAGGGATTCCTGGAAGCATTTATCCATAAAGATGAAGTCTTTTGGACGGAGAACATTTTTGGAGGCAATCAACCCCCGGTTCCAGCCGCTGGTTTTGATCAAACGGTCAGCGAGGGTGTACCTGTTTATCTGGACGGATCGGGAAGTCATGATCCAGACGGTGATCCATTACTTTTTGATTGGATACAAAGTGGAGGGATTCCTGTCGAATTATCAAATTCGTCCATTGCCAATCCGTCTTTTACTGCTCCTGCAAATTTATCTCAAGATGAAACATTGACTTTTCAGCTTGTTGTAGATGATGGCGGACTAACCAGTATACCCGACTCCGTCAATATTAATGTAAAAGCGCCTCTGATAGGCCCGAATATAGCCCCTTTGGCTGCAGTGACTGCATCTTCAGAGGCTTCACAGAATGGGCAGACTGCGGTGAAGGCTGTGGATGGGGTAATTGATGGGTATCCTGGAGATTATACGCGTGAGTGGGCCACAAATGGACAAGGGAGCGGGGCATGGATCCGGCTCAACTGGGGTATTCCTTACAACGTCAGCCGTGTGATTCTTTATGACAGGCCGAATCCTTATGATCGGATTCTGAGTGCAACATTGACTTTCAGCGATGGTTCGACTATTCAGGTCGGAGCTTTAAACAACACAGGAGCAGCTGTTGAATATAGTTTTACTCCCAGGGTTATCACCTCCCTTACTCTAACTGTAAATACAGTGAGTGGAACTACACATAATATTGGATTATCTGAAATACAGGTCTTCGGGATTAATCAATATTCACTTACAGTTGCCGCTAATCCATCAGGTGCAGGTGTAATATTGAAGAACCCGGATAAAACGACTTACAATAATGGGGAGAAGGTTACACTATCAGCACTACCCAATGCCGGCTATGCCTTTAGCACCTGGAGTGGAGATGAGAGCGGAAATCAGAATCCTGTCACTATTACGATGGATACCGATAAAGTAGTAACTGCAGATTTCGTTGTCCTTCCTGGTTCCCTTACTGTAACTCCATCAGATGGATTAAGTGCTTCAGGAATTTTTGGGGGGCCATTTAGTCCGTCGAGTTACACATATCAACTGCAGAATTCAGGAGGGACCACAATCAACTGGACGGCGTCTCAGACCAAAAAATGGGTCACGCTTTCTTCTTCTGGCGGTACTTTATCTCCGGGAGCCAGTACCACAGTGGATGTCTCAATTAACAATATGGCAAACAGGCTTTTCTCAGGGTTATATAATGATGTTGTATACTTTAGCAATACTACCAATGGGACCGGCGATACAAAACGTTCAGTGGACCTTACGATTAGTAAAGCTATTCAGATTTATACGATATCAACAAATCCTGCAGGTCTTAAGGTGATAGTGGATGGGATACCCTATACAGCTCCCAGGAGATTTGTATGGGCTGTAGGTTCTTCCCATACCCTTGCAGTCTCCTCCCCTCAGGCAGTGGGTTCGGGGATAAGATATATTTATAATTCCTGGGATGATAGTGGGGCCCAGAAGCATATCATTACAGTTCCATCTTCAGCTACAACATATACAGCCAATTTTACGACTCAGTATCGTTTAACAACAATTGTAAATAAATCGAAGGCTGGTACGGTTACTCCTTCTGATGAAACCTGGTACAATGGCGGGCAGAGTGTTCCTATAACTGCCAGTGCCAATAAGAAGTACAGCTTCTCAAATTGGTCAGGGGATCTTTCAGGGTCAATTAATCCTTCCTCGATAGTTATGACCAGACCGAGAACAGTTATCGCTAACTTCGACAAAGACAAGAAAGCAAAGTAAAAACAGGACATTTCTAAATTGGCTTGACAATTCAAATTAAAGTCTTGACAAGAGGGAGTAGTTTAAGTACACTTGTCCGGAATGTGACATTTTTTGTTTATCCAGTTCAAAATTTTGCAAATATGGAGAATAAAATTGTCTATCGCCATGAGTTCTATTTATCTATAAACCCTTTGATAATATTACAGTATGGCAGGATAAAGCAACACTGGCATTATTTATGCTTATTAAGCCTGATTGATTTAATTATAAATTTGAAATTTATCACCTTTGCTCAGAGCAAAGCCATCGAAAGATGGTGACGCAGAGTAACGGGACTAAGGGAATTCTGGAGATATTATACTTAATACGATGTGAATTAAGTATAATATCGTCAGAACTCCTACGTCAGCCGAGCCGCCAGAGGACAACTTCTCTGGCGGCTTTTTTTTGCCAGGAACCTGGAGGGAAAACATGCACCTGGTAAAACAACGATTATTTGATACAACTTTGAATCCCCCTCCTTCCACCTCTACTCATGGAAGATTAAGGGGGATTTTCTCTATTCTGATAGTTGTTGTTATCTTCTCTGTTATTAGCATTGGGGCGACTAATTCGGCGCGTGCAGGTCAGGCTGTCCTGACTTGGGATCCGCCAACTACCAATAGTGATGGGTCTCCTTTAACAGACCTGGCTGGTTATAAAGTCTATTATGGACCGACTTCAGGTAACTACAGCACTGTCATTAATGTCGCCAATGTAACCAGCTACACGGTGACAGGCCTGTACGATAATACAACCTATTATTTCGCTACAACAGCCTATAACACCTCCTCAATCGAAAGTGCGTATTCCGGAGAAGTTGCTAAAACAACAACAGGCACAACCGATATCACAGCCCCAGTCCTCTCCAATATCACGACAGGCAATATTACCAGTTCCAGTGCGGCAATAACATGGACTACTAATGAGCAAGCCAGCTCACAGATAGAATACGGCACAACCACTGCCTACGGCTCTTCAACAACAATAGATAACACACTGTTAACCTCCCACAGTGTTTCATTAAGCGGACTTTCTTCATGGACACCCTACCACTTCCGTGTAAAAAGCAGGGATGCCGCAGGTAATCTTACTACATCCGGTGATTACACCTTTACAACATTAGCCCCACCCGACACAACACCTCCTACCGGCACCATTGCTATTAACAATGGGGATCCTTATGCCACATCCACCTCCGCTGCCATAACCTTCTCCTGCAGTGATGCAGGTTCAGGGTGCAGCCAGATGAGAAGCTCCAATACCGGCAATGTCTGGCAAAACTATGT
>JADLDG010000024.1 GCA_020846775.1 Nitrospirota bacterium | reverse complement strand
TATGTATATCTTTAATGGCGGCTGCCCCTTGCGGGATTGGTTCTCAATTGGGCGCCCTGAGTTCTCCCGTGGCGCGTTCTTTGATCATAGAGGTCACTTGCCTGCTGGGTATCATGGGCAAATAAACTGAAGACAGCAGGAATCTGATTCCGTAAATCCCTTCTGGCTATCTCCTCGGCCGCCAGTCTTGTCCGGCCTGCGCCTGCGGTGCTTAAATCCTGATAGTAGCTCAGATATCTCCTTAGGACAGGCATCGCAACCCTGAGATGACCGCGTTCGTGAGACAGGAGGCACCGAATATAGCGCTGCCATTCATTTTGAACAGGATGTGATAAACCTTCCACATTGGACCACTGAGGGAAGAGAAAATTTACACTGTATCCCAGAGTTGCCTGTGTAATCCGTGCAGAGGCAGACCACCGCATCTCCGCCGGCACATTGGGAACTTCCACCGAGCTGCCCGGGATGATGCTTATTTCAAGATCCGGCAGCAATACCCCTGCCTGTATGTCGCATGATGCTGCATGGTGCCCGTCCCCGTCCTGTGGTCCCAGCCGCTGCATCTGCTGCAGCGCATCTTCAAGTGACCCTGCAGTAAACGAATAATGCCTGATCACCTCACCTAATGAAGAAAGATTTATGCCCATTTTATTTACTTGTGGATTGTGCCTGAAATATCTCCATACCTTATCAACGACGATACAATATACATGCATAATAATCAATGCATGGCTGTAATAATGATTTAACGGAAGGGATTTTTTTATGCGGGTTGTTTTCGAAAACGTTTTTCTTCGTACATCAGTTTATCCGCCTTTTGGAGCATTTCATCAATCGAAACTGGATTATCAGGATCATAACAGGAAATCCCGATGCTTACGGAAAACTTATAGGGGTAAAGCCCGGATTTGTTTAATGTGTCTATTTCCGTCTGGATGCGGTGACAGATAATATTTTCATCGGATTCATGCTGGATAATTCCAAAGACTACGAATTCATCGCCGCCGATGCGTGCAATGATATCCGAATCCCGCAAAGTTTTTTTAAACATACGGGCCATCATTGTCAGTGCTTTATCCCCTTCGCTATGACCGAACGTATCATTGATCTGCTTCATTCCGTCCAGGTCAATGAACAATAACACTACTCTTTGCCGCATTCGTCTGGCGGTTTTCATCAGATGTTCAGTCAGGTGAAAAAATCCACGACGATTGTGAAGTTTCGTCAGTTCATCAATGCTGGACATCTCTTTCAACTCCCCTTCAAGAAGCTTCCGGTCTGTTATATCCCGGATAATTGCTATGACTCTGGCATCCCGTAACGGCAATAGCCGGGCCTCATAGGCCCGTTCACCTGTAGGCATGGATAACCAATACTCGATTCCTGTGATCTTTTGCGTCCGGAGGACCTCCTTGATGGCGGAATGGAATTGGCAGCCAATGTCAGGCGGGATAATTTCAGAGATCTGTTTGCCCCTGACTTCTTCTGATGGAACAAACAGCGCCATTTCCCGACCGACATGGAAATCCAAAATAGTACCTTTGGAATCCATTTGAAAATTGGAGTCCGGAAATGCTTCAAATATGGCTTGCAATGTCTCGTTTGTCCGTGCGGCCGCTGATTCCGCCATTTCCCGGTCTTCAATTTCCCGGATTAGAATGTTTCTATGAGCAAAATATTGTTTGATCATTCTGGCTATATGACCAAATTCAGTTTTTTCCTGAATGAGTGAAACGATCAAGTCCGGATTTTCGGCTGTCAAAGCTGCAGATATAGAGGCCAGAGGCCTGCTGACCCAGCGGGTAAGTAAAATGGATAAAGTCAAAATCATACCGATTGTAAAGAGGAGAAACAGTACTAAGTCGCGGTTCGACGCATCATGAAAGAGTTTGATCATCGGTGTCTCACTGAGAACCACAACCCGCATGAGCGGTTGATGATTCCAGCTTAACAGGTCCCGCGTCAGCTCAATTACCCCTGTTTTCACCGAAGATGCGGAGTTCTCTGCAGTATTGCCCCCTGAAAGAGGTTTCAAAAAGATCCGGCCGTTTGTTAATTTCTCCAGATCGCTGATGTATGCTTGATCCCATAAATGACCGGCAAAATAGTATCCCCGGATCGCTGATTGCCGGTTAGAGTCGGTAGTTGGATGAATCGTTGCACCGAAAATCTCCATCAAACCATGCTGGGTCTGAATGAAAAAATGGGAATAATATCCTTTGGAGAATAATTTCGGCAGTTCTTCCCTCGATATGGGTAGTTCATTTATGGTATCGTCATTCAGACTGTTCAGTGAGAATTTGAGTCGGAAGGATCTATCATAGATCCAGCCGGCATGGAGCGTATACGTTTCCAGTGCGGATCCAATTTGGGTGAAAGCCCATTTTTCATCACCCGAGGACACAAAGGATGCCATTTCATCCCAAAGTGAGTATTCAAAATAGACATGTTTTTCAAAAGGGACTCTTTTGAGCTGCACAACTTTGTCGAACAAAATCCGAAGGTCGTGCTCCTTGTTGTTTATCAGGAGATTTTCCTGGTCGGATTTGTTGTTCCAATAAAAGTAGAAAATAGACAGGAAAAGTGCGGTAAGGATAAAAAGGAGGATTATAATTTTCGTATGGACTTTGAAATTCGCCATGACAGTAATAGTCGGAATCATTACACTATATAATTAATCTGTTTCAGGCTTTATGTAAGTTCAAATCACTAAACCGCCCCAGTTAATTCAAAGGCGCATTATTTACCCTGGAGCAAGCCCGCAATCATCTTTATCAGGGCGCTAATCATGCCGTCTGTACTTTGCGTCAAGTCACATGCATATCTGTCTGCCTCTCTCTCATTCCTTCTGGACAAATAAAGCATAAGCGGAAAACCTGGGAAGGAGACGATGGAACCGATGAAACTCAAGAGGATTATGTCAGCAAAGAAAGTTCTGCTCCTGATCGAAAAAAGATTAAGGCAGATAGCGGTACACAGTAATGAAAATAAAACTAATCAGGATTAAGTAAAGATATAGCTGCATATTTCTATAGTAATGACAGGACACTTATCCAGTTATCACTTCCTTTGCTGCATCCTTATCCTCCTCCCTGACTAAAATCCTGATCTCTCCCATCCTGCCTATATTTACAGGATAAGGGGCCACCTTTGAGGATCTCAAGATCACAGGCATCCCTCCACTCTCAAGAAGGTCTTTTATCATCTCCGCTTCAATGGAATCACAGGTAATTAAAACTTCAACCCATTCATTGCTCATTTCAACCCCATATTTGACACCCTGGGGATCTGACACGTCCTGGGGTAATCGCGGAGATTCTTTCCTGCACCCGCAGCTACCTCGAGAACTTTTCCAGATGCCCGTTGCAGCATTTCATGCCGAAGTCTTCTCACACCAAGTAACTCGGGTACCATCTCTATCAGATCATACCAGTTGGCAATCCTGTCATAAGTCTGCCGTATCTGTTCCTTGGTCATGGATTCAACTACCCTGGTTTTAGATTTCCAGTATAGCACTTTCTGAGCATTTCTTTCTGAAGTCATCGTTTAAATATTCTGCTCATCATAGTATATTATAACTTAAGGAATATTAGTCAAAACGGTTAGTGTAATGGCAATGTATTTGCCCACGATGCCTATGTTGCTGGTGAGGGTATCCTGCATGTAGAGCTGCTCGGTCTGGTGACCCTTGCCGACATACGCGGAACACCCGAAGCAGCACAAGGCGAGTTGATGCGCTTTCTCGCAGAAGCAGTATGGTACCCGACGGCCCTGTTGCCCAGCCAAGGCATTCGCTGGGAGGCTGACGCTGGGTCGGCGAAAGCGACTCTTACGGATGGAGTGACCACTGCTTCTCTCGTCTTCCAGTTTAATGAGGAAGGACTCATCAGCGGTGTGAGGGCTGCTGCGCGCCCCCGTACTGTGAATGGCGCACTGGTTGCCACACCATGGAAGGGCCGGTTCTGGGGCTACGATATGCGAGACGGCATGCGCGTTCCGCTGGAGGGTGAAGTGGCGTGGGAATTACCGGAGGGGTCATGGCCATACTGGCGTGGGCGCGCCACTGAGATTACCTATGACTTTGCGCGATAAGTAAACCCTATTCCTTAGTAATCGGCCTAACCTCAGCTTCCAGTGGACGGGTCTCTAACTAATCGCCGCCCGTGAAGCGGACACGATTGACAACGTCTCGGCACGTGATTAATAATACGAACGACGTCTCAATCAAACCCGGGCGGATGTAGTTCGTGTCAGGGACTCAGAACTCACCGTACCCTTATAAACCATTCTCCCGGTGTATTATGTGCAATGACATCATTAAACCTTATACCAAGGATGGAGAAACTCATGGGCGAGCTGTTTGGTAAAGGGAGTCAGGATATTATCTTATAGTAGCAGCAGGGAACTTTTTTAACTTTCGCTTGTCTAAATAAACATGGAAACAATCTGAACATGCATGACATCACCGGAAACATCATTATCAGGGCATCAGAGGGTGACATTGACGCCTTCGAAATGATCTATAGGGAGTATGTTGATTTTGTTTCCAACGTGGCCTGCAGGGTCGTCAACAACCGGGATGATGCCGAGGAGGTTGCTCAGGATGTTTTTCTGAACATCTATCGTCAGCTTAAATTGTTTCGCTTTGAGTCATCCCTTAAGACATGGATATACAGGATCACAGTGAATACAGCGATCAACTATTCCAGGAAGAGTTCAAAACACCATAGTGAAATTGCGGGGTTTATTGAAGTCTCAGACCTTGTAAATGCAAACGAAAGGGCACCGGATATTGTCGGCGTGGATTTCAATGAGAAAGTCATCACGTCCCTGTTAAATGCCATCACACCTGATCAAAGGGCATGCATAGTTCTTCGAAGTATAGAAGGTTTAAGTTATCAGGAGATTGCCGAGACATTGCAGATTCCGGTAAACACAGTACGATCCCGGATTAAGAGGGCGAGGGAAACAATGCTGGCTCTTCGAAAAGAGGTAATGCAGGATGATATGTAAAGACATTCAGGAATATCTGCTGACAGATTATCCGGACAGGCAATTGAATGCAGAGAGTACAGCAGAAATTGAAATGCATCTAAGGTCATGTGTCCAATGCCTGCAATACTCAGAGGCCATCTGTAAGTCTTTGGTAGAACCGTTTTCGGGAGCAACGAAGATTTCACTTACGCATGAAAGGGTGTGGAACAACATTAAACAGCGCATTAAGGAGGAACAGCCAGAAGCATCCTTATCCAATCCATTCGTTGAGATGATCCGCAGAGCAAGACAATCGGTCAGTTTAAACAGACCTGCATTTGCCCTGTTGGCTGTATCTGTAATCGCTCTGATTGCAATGGCGTATTTTAATACAAAAAACCCGGAAGTTGCAGTTTTATCGCAGCCTTCAGAATCAGGTGCAAAATCTATCAGCTATGTGGCAGATGAGCTGTCTGATCATCAATCCGATGACCAGGCGGATTACGGGACGGATATTGAAAAATATTTTTTATAGGAGGGATATAAAATGAAAACGCATAAACAATTGCATATTATCCTTTTTATAGGGATGGTAATTACCCTTATAATTTCATCAATTGCCTATGCATCTTCGGGCAGACCTTTCGACGGTGATGAAGGGGATAGCAAAAAGGCAAGATGGGAAGAAAATATATCCGAAATGTATAAGCAACTGGGTTTAACACCGTTACAGGATAAACAGCTGAAAGATCACCGTGAAAGGCATCGCTCTCAGATGGATACATTACATAAAGAGATCAAGGCTAAAAGAGAGCAGCTCGGTGACGAGCTTCAAAAAAAAGACTTTAATATACATAGGGTTCAACAGGTTCACGACGAATTAAAATCCCTGAAGGCCCGTATGGAAGATTATCGTTTAGAAGGAATTCTTGAGGTGCGCAAAATTCTCACCCCGGAACAATTCAGTAAATTTATGAAGTTAAAAAAGGACCAGGCAGTCCCTGGCAGGCATATGGCTCATTAAAATAATTGATTAAAAGGAGATCCTGAAACAATACTTAAACTAATTCAGCTGGCGGTTCAGGGAAAAAGGGATGAACAACAGGTTTTGGGCAAGTTTTCATAATATGTGTGAAGAACAATTTTATCTGTGGTGCAGTCGAATGCTGGTTTGTTTTTTCATTACCGGTATCCTGCTGCCATTTGATATTCAGGCACAAACGAACTATACATGGCATGATTGCGTTGATGAGGCGTTAAGGAGCCATCCTGACATAATCTCTTCCCGGGAGAGGATCAACCAGTCCAGAGCCATTGAGGATAGTGCCGGCAGCCCCCTGTCTCCTCAAGTCGGGCTTAATGCTGGGATTACTCCATTTGGAGAATCCTCCTCCGGTACATCAGAACATTATTCTTACGGCATTAGCGGATCGCAATTGCTTTATGACGGCTCGAAGACAAGAAACCAGGTTAATGAGGCCAGACAAAACAGTGCCTCGGCACAATTCAGCTACCTGACTACCTCTTCCAACGTGCGCCTCCGCCTTCGTTATGCATTTGTCAATCTGCTAAAGGAGCAGGAGTTATTAAAGATTACCAGTGACATCGCCCTCCGGCGTCGTGACAGTCTGGAATTGATCAGGCTGCGATATGAAGCCGGGAGGGAACATAAAGGTGCGCTTTTAACGGCAGAGGCCAATCTGGCCCAGGCAGAGGCAGAAGTTGCACAGGCCCGGAGGAGTATTGATCTCGCGCAGAGGCGTTTAAATAAGGAATTAGGCCGAAAGCAGTTTCTGCCGGTTCAGATAGAAGATACTCCTGAGATATCGGATGCTCAAAAAGAAAAACCGGATTTTGAGCAGCTGGCAGCGACAACTCCGTTTCTTCTTGAGCTGACAGCCCGGAAAGAGTCCGCCTCATACAGCGTACTTTCAGCAAAGGCCGATTATTTTCCTAAGGTTTATGCCATGGCAGATGCCGGGCGTTCTGAGGCAAGCTGGCCGCCTGGTAATTCATCGTGGTCAGCAGGGGTAACTGTTTCCCTGCCGCTCTTTGACGGAGGTAACCGGCGTGCCTCGGTAAACAGGGCTGAATCTGTTCTTGCTCAGGCACAGGCAGACGAGCGGAGCGGACGGGACAGTGTTATCCTGGCACTTAATGAAGCCTGGGTGAGACTCCAGGATGCCATGGATAATGCAGAGGTACAGAAAAAGTTTCTGGAGTCGGCCGTGACACGCGCCAAGATAAGTGAGGCCCAGTATTCCAATGGATTGATCTCCTTTGATGACTGGATCATCATCGAGGATACCTTAGTGCGGTCAAAAAAGAGTTCCCTGGAGGCTCAGGTAAGCGCCATCACCGCCGAGGCAGATTGGGTTCAGGCTAAAGGAGGAACGCTGGATAATGAAAAGTAGAATATTGTACGGGTTATTGATTATTGTTGTACTTGGCGCTGGTTACTGGATCTGGAAGACCTATAATCCTGGCATTGACAAGAAGGCAGTTCATGAGACTATCATCCCGGGACGCGGCAACATCGAGGTCTTGATAACAACTACCGGTACTGTTCAACCCCAGAACCGCCTGGAAATGAAGCCTCCGATCAGCGGACGAATTGAGAATATCCTTGTCGTAGAGGGGAGTCATGTTAAAAAGGGGGAAATAATTGCGTGGATGAGTTCAACCGATCGGGCCGCCCTTCTTGATGCAGCACGCTCAAGGGGCATGGAGAGTCTGAAGCAGTGGGAAGATGTGTATAAACCAACGCCGCTGATTGCGCCAATAAACGGCGAGGTCATAGTAAGGGCAGTTGAACCCGGACAGTCTGTTACCCCAAATGATCCGGTCGTGGTTTTGTCTGACAGATTGATAGTAAAGGCCCAGGTAGATGAAACAGACATAGGACGGGTGAAGGTGGGGCAAAATGCCTTCGTAAGCTTGGATGCCTATCCCGGAGATAAGGTCATCGCCCGTGTGGATCATATCTCATACGAATCAAAGCTTATAAGCAACGTCACTATTTACGAGGTGGATATCTTACCACAGAGGGTCCCGAAGGTCTTTCGCTCAGGGATGACTGCCAATGTAAATATTATTGAAAAATCCCGACGTGATGTCTTACGGCTTCCATTAGATGCGGTCAGACGAGAGAAAGATGGGTCATTCGTATTAGTCAAAGAACCTGGGCAGGGTAAATCAGTATCCCGCAAAGTTGAGACCGGACTTTCTGATGAAAACTTTGTCGAGATTACCAGCGGGCTTAATGAACAGGACGTTGTAATGGTCGAGAAAAAGAACTCTGTCTTGCCGGGAAAGAATACTTCGGGAGGTAGTCCGTTCATGCCGTCGGGAAGGCCAAAACGTTGATTGATTTAAAAAACATAAACAAGACTTACAGAACTGGAAAGATTGCCTTTCAGGCACTCCGGGATGTCAGCCTGTCAATAGAACAGGGTGAGTTTGTTGCCATCATGGGACCCTCCGGTTCAGGCAAATCCACATTACTGCATCTCCTCGGGATGCTTGATCGTCCTGATTCCGGCTCGTATACCATTTACGATAAGGAGATCAGTTCGTGCAGTGAACAGGAGCTTGCCTGTCTGCGAAATCACCTTATCGGATTTGTGTTTCAGCAGTTTCACCTTCTCGCACGTACCTCTGCCATAGACAATGCCTATCTCCCTTTGACCTATTCAGGCAAAAGACAAAACAAGGCAAGGGCTAGTCAGAGATTAAAGGAGGTTGGTCTTGCGCACCGGGAAGATCATAAACCAAATGAATTATCCGGTGGAGAACAGCAGAGGGTTGCGATAGCACGTGCGCTCGTCAACGATCCGTTGATCGTCTTTGCAGACGAACCGACAGGAAACCTGGATACACAGAGTGAGAAGGAAATTATTGCGATCCTGGAAGAATTAAACCGCCAGGGAAAAACAATCATCCTGGTGACTCATGAAAATGAGATCGCAGAACATGCCCGGCGTATCATCTTCATGCGGGACGGTAAGATCGTTTCGGACAAACGTAAGGACGCTGCAGTAAATACAGGAGAGGGACCAACAACATCTCGTCATCCTGAATTTAATCAAGGATATAAAGCCATGCCGCCTGGCCGGGAGATCCCGGAACAAGATCGAAAAGACAGGGAAAGAGACGAGGATGGGAAGGGATTTTCGAATGAAAGGCAGCACATAGAAGAAGTCCTTAATGCAGTAAATTCAACCGGAGCAAGGCTGCCTGATCATATGCAGCAGGCCATTCAGGCCATCTTATCTCACAAAGTCCGTGCATTCCTCTCGATCCTGGGGATTTTGATCGGGGTTGCCGCAGTCATTGCCATGCTTGCTTTAGGAGCAGGGGCAAGAGAATCCCTTGAACAACGGCTGGCGTCCCTTGGATCAAACCTTCTTTCTGTTAGACCTGGTTCACCCAGGCTGCGTGGAGTTGCCCTCGAAACAGGATCAGTAACTCGTTTCACTGTCAGAGATGCCGATGCCATTGCTAAATTGCCCCCCGTGAAGATGGTTACCCCCAATGTAACCGGAAGGGGTCAGGTCGTATACAGCAATAAGAACTGGAGCACACGCCTCGAGGGGGTAGGTGTTAATTACGCCAAAATGCGCGCGTCTGAACCAATTCTGGGACGGTTCTTTACAGAAGAAGACGTCAGGAGCCGTGGCAAGGTAGCCGTCTTAGGGTTGACAGTTGCAAGAGAGTTGTTTGCGGAAAACGACCCCGTAGGTTCAGAGATTAAGATCAACCGTATAAATTTCAAGGTCATTGGGGTTTTACCGGAAAAAGGGGCTACCGGATGGAGGGATCAGGATGATGTGATTGTCATTCCGATCTCAACTGCAATGTATCGGGTTCTGGGAAAAGATTATGTTGATGGGATAGATGTGGAGGTCCGGGGGCCTGACGTTATAGATCAGGCTCAGGATGAGATTGAAGGACTTTTAGTCCGAAGGCACAGATTGACAGGCGACATCAAAGAAAGCATTGACATACGAAACCTGACAGAGATTCAGGAAACACTTGCGAGCACCACAAAAACAATGAGCTGGCTTCTGGGGTCAATTGCAGTTATCTCACTTCTGGTCGGCGGCATCGGGATTATGAACATCATGTTAGTTTCCGTAACAGAGCGTACCAGGGAAATCGGACTTCGAAAGGCCATAGGTGCACGTTCCAGGGATATATTGACTCAGTTTATCATCGAGGCAGTCGTGATGTCAGTTAGCGGCGGCGTAATAGGCATAGCTATAGGCATAGGAATTGCCTCCGGATTATCATACGCAGCAGGCTGGACTACTAAAGTCTCGATCTCTTCGGTTGCCCTGGCAACAATTTTTTCTGTCGCTGTGGGTATGGTATTCGGGATCTGGCCAGCAAAAAAGGCATCACAACTTAAGCCGATTGAAGCCCTAAGATATGAGTAAGTCCCTGTACCCGCCATACCCCTCTTTTTCCATATCCTCTTTCGGGATAAAACGAATGGCCGCGGAATTTATGCAGTAGCGAAGCCCTGTTGGTTCAGGTCCATCCGGAAAGACATGGCCAAGGTGGGAGCCGGCATTCCTGCTTCTAACCTCGGTCCTTACCATGAAATGATCCGCGTCTTCTTTCTCCACTATGTTTTCAGGCTCAAGAGGCCTTGTAAAACTCGGCCACCCTGTTCCGGAATCGAACTTGTCACGGGAACTGAAAAGGACCTCTCCGGAAACCACATCAACATATATCCCTTCTCTCTTATTGCCGCAGTATTCATTCTCAAAAGGCCTCTCTGTCCCCTTCTCCTGTGTAACCTTGAATTGCAAAGGGGTCAGTCTCTTCCTCAGCTCTGACTCATCCGGTTTCTGATACTGCCATAAACCTTTCAGTACCTTATCGCGACCGGAATGTTTGCGATAATTTTTATATCTCATGGACTCTTTTTTGTAGTAATCCTGATGATACTCCTCAGCGATGTAGAACTCAGCTGACGGCAGGATCTCTGTCACAACAGGTTTCATATACCTGCCTGACTTTTCCAGCTGCGCTTTCGATTTTTCTGCAGCCATCTTTTGTTCATCCGAATGATAAAAAATGGCAGTGCGGTATTGCGTCCCCCTGTCTACGAACTGACCTCCGGCGTCTGTCGGATCTATCTGCCTCCAGAAGACATCAAGGAGCCTGTCATATGTTATCTTTGACGGGTCATAGGTGATCTGAACAGCCTCTGTGTGTCCTGTATCACCTTCACAGACCTCTTCGTAAGACGGATCTTTAACGTGACCTCCTGTGTAGCCGGTAACAACTTCCAGGACACCGTCAATCCCTTCGAAAGGCGGTTCCATACACCAGAAACAGCCGCCGGCAAATGTTGCTTTTTCAATTTTGGTATCCATGCTGCCTCCTGTAAGATTGATTTTTTATAATAAATTACCCTCCTTACAGGATAAAGCCCGTTGGCCATTTTGTCTACGTTATCTTTTATTAAACTAATAATGTGCTTGACAATCAGCAGATATGGAAGGTTAAATAGGGACAGCGACTATTTATTCGTCAACGAATAAATAGTCGCTGTCCCTATTTAACCTAACCTTGGAGATTCATGATGCCAATGCTGAAAGAATTAATAGACATTATTCTCGAAAAGTCGCTGAAGGTCGCTGATGAACCAATCTATGAACTTGCTTCAGGTAAAAAAAGCAATCTCTACATTGACTGCAGAAAGACGACAAAGAATGCGAGGGGCGCATATCTTATCGGCAACATAATATACGATAAAATATCAGATCTTGGGATAGATGCGATCGGCGGGCTTACAATGGGTGCAGACCCTGTAGCCGATGCCGTGGCTTATACAAGCGTTCTTAAGGGTAAACACATAAATGCCTTTTCCGTCAGGAAGAAGGCCAAGGAATACGGACTTAAGAGGGTTATAGAAGGAGACGTTACAACCGGCAACAGGGTCGTTATAGTTGACGACGTGGCGACAACCGGACAATCCACTATTGAGGCGATCGAGAACGCAAGGGCCGGGGGACTGCATGTTGTAAAAGTTATTGTCCTCGTAGACAGGCAGGAGGGCGGCAGGGAAAACATCCTCAAACATGATGTTGATTTCGAAGCAATACTGACTAAGCAGGACCTGTTGGATGAATATTACAGAAGACCTGAAAGGGATTAAATACAGAATCCTGATTCAGCATCTATTTCAGGCCCTGAAACAATACTGAAATAAGTTAAGCACAAGTTCAGGAAGACAATTCTCAAACGTTTACCGGGGGCAGCCATCCTGATCGTGATCACCTTGACAGGTGATCTGCGGTATCATACAATAATATTGATACTGGTTTTCAATATCATATAAAGGATTGAGGTGAGTATAATGGTAAGAGATATTACAACAGAAGATTTTGTAAATATGCTGAACTCTGAAGAGGAGGTTATTCCTCTTGATGTATTAAGCAGGAATGCACGGGAAGATATGGTTATTAAGAATGCTATCAGGTGTTCGGTGGAAGATATCAATGAATGGGCTGACGAACATTTCGACCGCAAGGATGAAAAGATTATCATTTTTTGCGGAGGAAATATATGCGGCTCTCTAATTGAGGCAGCTGCGCTTCTTGAAGACAAAGGCTTCACCAGTCTGTACAAGTATGACGGACGAGTAGAAGACCTGTCTGACGCGGGGCTGGATTTGAAATACATTGAGCACTAACAGATAGGTTTGGCAATATGTTGTAAGAATCAGGAGGTTGTTTAAAATGGATTTACTTAAAAAGAGATGTGTGCCATGTGATGGAGGGACTCCGGTTCTTGATAAAGCGGAAGCAGATGTCCTGATTATTAAAGAAATCCCTTTATGGACTTTAAAGGATGGGCACTTATTCCGGTCATTTAAGTTCAGGGATTTCAAAGAGGCGATGATATTTGTAAATTCACTGGCTGACCTGGCTGAAGACGAGGGGCATCACCCTGATATCTGCATTCATTATAACAGGGTAGACGTGGAACTCTGGACGCATGCAATAAAAGGACTTTCGGAAAACGATTTCATTATTGCTGCAAAAGCAGATAGACTGACATAAAATGTAAAATGGGGTCAGGTCTTTAATTTTGATCTTAATCAATAGTTCCATCCCATCTTACATAACAAACTCATGTGCTATGTTGAAATTAAGTGCACTTTCCTATGTGCAACCTATATCGGGATACATATCTGATCATCCTGTTTTATCTAACATATTGCTTTATTTAAATCTGGCATTCTTTTGGCTTATTATCTGTTAATAATCTAAGCAGACCGGAAAGTACCTGTATCTCCATAATTGCATTATAATCTGGTAATCAAAAACTATGGCAAGACCGTTGCGAATAGAATACTGCAGTGCTCTGTATCACGTTACATCAAGAGGCAATGAGCGAAAGCCCATTTTCTGGGATAATGAAGACCGGCTGATATTTTTAGATCTCCTCACTAAAGTGAATGAGAAATACAATTGGCTTTGCCATGCATACTGTCTTATGAACAATCACTACCACATCATTATTGAAACTCCTGAAGGGAACCTCTCCAGGGGAATGAGGCAGTTAAACGGTGTCTATACCCAGTTATTTAACAAAAAGTATAAACGAGTTGGGCACATATTTCAGGGGAGATATAATGCGGTATTGCTCCAGAAGGAAAATCATCTGCTTGAAACTTACAGATATGTGGTTTTAAATCCCGTGAGAGCGGATTTGGTAAAGAGGCCGGAAGAATGGAAATGGAGCAGTTATCGAGCAACTGCCGGAATAGACTATTCTCATCCATGCCATACAATAGACTGGATATTGGGACAGTTTGATACAAACAAAATAGCTGCAGCTAAGAAGTTTAAAGAATTTGTATGGGCCGGGATAGGAAGAGAATCGATCTGGATTAAAGTCAGTGGCCAGATACTGCTTGGTGATAATTGTTTTATTGAGAAATTTACAACTTACTTAAAGTGCAAAGAAGATGTCAAAGAGGTACCAAGAAGCCAGAGATACGTTAACAGACCGAGTCTCGAATGCTTATTTGATACGGCTGTCTTAAAGGAAAAACAGTCACGGAATCTGACTATTATAGAAGCCATTATGAGATATGGATTTAGTCAGAAGGAGGTTGCTGAGTATCTGAAGATGCACTATTCTACGATAAGCAGGTTGATTAATGAATATGGAAAGTCAAGAATCAAGACCTGACCCCGTTACACCACCTTATTTTTTACCTCTGACTGTGCTATAGTTGTTACCTTATGAAATTATTTGCCATTTTCAGATACCTTACTGTTGCGGTTATTTTTATAAGTAGTATCTTCAGTACTTCACATGCCGCAACTCCAAAGAAGATAAAGGTCGTTACTACCCTTAACATTCTGGAAGACTTTGTAAGGAATGTTGGCGGCGAACGGGTGGAGGTAAGAAGCCTGCTTTCGGGACTTGAGAGTGAACATACTTATACTCCAAAACCAAGTGACATAATAATTGTTAAAGAAGCTCAGGTCCTGGTGGAAGTAGGTCTCGGTCTTGAGGTATGGGTAACGTCTCTGATAAAAAACGCATCGAACAGCAATTTGATTACTATTACCACATCAACGGGAATACCTTTAATACGAGGCGAAGGCACAGACCTGCATCATCATAACAACCATCTGGGGAACCCACATATCTGGCTCGATCCCGAACGTGCAAAGAGCATGATACGTCATATTACAGATGCACTGTCAAAGATTGATCCCGAGGGAAGGAAATATTATCTTTCCAATCAGGCCGAATATTTTATAAAGATAGACAGGATGCGCAAGGATATAGAAAAGAAATTGAGTAGTGTTAAAAACCGCAGGATTATTACGCATCACCCGGCATGGCCTTATTTTGCACAGAGGTTTAATCTGAAGATAGAGGATAACATCCAGATGCAGGCAGGTACAGAATCCTCTGCAAAACACATGGCCAATCTAATCAGCGAGATTAGAAAAGGAAACATAAAGGTCCTGGTCTCTGAGCCACAGTTAAATCCAAACATCCCAAGGGCTATAGCAGATGAGACAGGGGTAAGGGTAATTACTCTCACTCCAATACCAGGCGGCCTGCCAGGAACGGACACATACATTGAAATGATGGAGTATAACGGCAGCCGGCTTGCGGAGGCACTGCAGTAAAGTACAGAGCTGGAGGCTTAATTTCGGATGTCGGAAAATGTAATAATCAGATTTTCTAATGCAACAATTGCCTATCAGCAGAGGACTGCTTTAACAGACATTAACCTCGAAGTCTATCAGGGGGAATTTCTTGGCATTATCGGGCCAAATGGATCAGGCAAGACCACACTTCTGAAATCCATTCTTGGTCTGGTACGTCCATCCCGGGGATCTGTTCAGATATTCGACTGCGCCTGTCATAAGCTGCGTTGTCACCACAAGTCCCGGATCGGGTATATACCACAGAAAGGTCAAATAGATTATGACTTTCCTGTAACGGTCAGGGAAACGGTTATGATGGGCAGATACAGTTCTATCGGTTTGTTCAGGAGACCTTCAAATGATGACAGCGAACTTGTGAAAAAAGCCCTCATTGAAGTGGAAATGGACCGGTTCACCGACGCGCCGCTGGGACACCTGTCAGGCGGGCAGCAGCAAAGAGTACTGATAGCAAGGGCCTTAGTCCAGCAGCCGGAGGTTCTGCTTATGGATGAACCGACCACTGGTATAGACACACCAACACAGTACAGTATGATTAAACTTATTTCCAATCTTCAGAAAAACCTCAAACTGACAGTACTCCTTGTTACCCATGATATAAACATGATCAGTCCCTATGTGGACAGAATGGCCCTTATAAATAAACAGATTCATGCGATAGGATCACCTGCAGAGGTGCTTGATGAAAAGATACTGAGTGACATATACGGTAAACAGGTAGTAGTTGCTAAGCAAGAGGGCGGGACATATGTAATAGTCGGAGACTACCACCATGCATGAAGGATTCAAAAAATTACGGGGTACCTATGATTGAAATGCTCTCTTATGAATTTATACAGAGGGCCATTATTGCTTCTGTCATAATCGGCCTGGTATGCTCTATTATAGGTGTATTTGTAATCCTCAGGAAATTGACTTTCATTGGCGCTGGTACATCGCATGCTGCCTTCGCAGGAGTTACACTCGGTTACCTCATAAATCTGAACCCGCTCTATTTTGCCATAGTATTCAGCCTGTTAACGGTATGGATCGTAGGGTATCTGAACCGGATGGGGTATCTGAAGCTGGATGCTTCGGTAGGTATATTCTATTCGCTGACGATGGCACTGGCCGTACTGTTCATAGGACTAATGAAGGTATACAACGCAGAGGTTTATGGTTATCTTTTCGGGAGTATACTGTCTGTGACAAAGGGGGACTTGGCCGTTATACTTATCCTCGGCCTGGTGGTCCTTTCTCTGGTCTATATCTTTTTCAAAGAATTCCACTTTATTACGTTTGATGAAGAATTGGCCAGGGCGAGCGGCATCCCTGCAGGATGGCTCTCCTTTCTCCTCCTTACAATGATAGCCATGACAATCGTGATCTCCCTGAAATCTGTAGGCGCCATCCTGGTGTTTGCATTGATAGTTACGCCGGCAGCTGCAGCATATCAGCTGACTTATAGTATGTTAAGAATGTTTTTTTATTCAGCAGTGATAGGGATAGGGTCTTCCGTTGGAGGTGTTTTTCTCTCCTACTGGCTTGACCTCCCTTCAGGAGCGACTACTGTGCTCTTTGTTTCATTCATGTTCTTTGTTTCCCTGGTTTTTTCTCCTAAACGCAGAAAGAAGAGGTTCGCTTAGTCAGGTGAAAAAACTTTCAATATCACATAGGATCTTAGTAACACTTATTCTCCCCCTCCTTTTGGCAAACTCCGCATGTCAGCGTGCATCAGACAATATTCCTGCATCAGTAAGTGCAAAAGAAACTGCTGATCGGAAGATTGCTTACGGGGATACCCTGGTTGAAGGCACCATAGGTGAGCCAAGTATTCTTATCCCGATGCTCGCAGGAGACAGTGCCTCCCATGAGGTTGCGGGACTGATTTTTAACGGCCTCGTAAAATATGACAAAGACCTAACCATTACTGGAGACCTTGCTGAGTCATGGGATATATCAAAAGACGGTCTCACGATCACATTTCACCTTAGAAAGGGCGTGAAATGGACAGACGGGGTTGAATTTACTTCAGAGGATATAATGTTCGGCTACCGGACAATAATAAGCGACAAGACCCCAACCGCATATTCCGAGGATTTTAAGCAGGTAAAAAAGGCAGAGGCACCCGACCGGTATACATTTCGAGTCACATACGACAAACCATTTGCACCTGCCCTCAGCAGCTGGGGGAGTCTTCCGATCCTTCCCAAACATCTTCTTGAGGGAAAGGATATCACGAAGAGTGAACTGGGACGTAAACCTGTAGGTATGGGACCATACAAGCTTTCTAAATGGACACCAGGCTCTGAAGTAGTTCTTGATTCCAATCCAGACTACTTCGAAGGGAGACCATATATAGACAAATACGTCTTTCGGGTAATCCCTGATCCAGCCACTATGTTTCTTGAGCTTCAGGCCGGCGGAGTTGACTGGATGGGACTGACCCCTCTTCAATACACCAGACAAACTCAGTCAGCATATTTCGAAAAAAACTTCAACAAATTCAGATACCCTGTATTCTCATACACCTACATGGGCTTTAATCTTAAACACCCCTGGTTCAAGGACAAGAGGGTGCGTCAGGCGATCGCACATGCAATAGATAAGGATGAGCTTGTATCAGGCATCCTGTTTGGACTTGGTAAGGCGGCAACAGGACCATATGTGCCTGACACCTGGCCATATAACCCTGACGCAAAAAAATATGAATATAACCTTGAGAAGGCAAAGGCACTCTTGAGCGAGGCCGGCTGGAAGGATACTGACGGCGATGGTCTTCTGGATAAAGACGGCAGGCCGTTTGAATTCACTATCCTTACCAATATGGGAAATTCCCTCAGGATGAAGACCGCCACCATTATCCAGTGGAGGCTTGAGATGGTAGGGATAAAGATAAATATCAGGGCCCTTGAATGGTCAACCTTCATAAATGAGTTTATTGATAAAAGGAGATTTGAGGCAGTTGTCCTCGGCTGGAGCATTGGACTGGACCCTGATCAATATGATATCTGGCATTCCAGTAAAACAAAAGAAAAGGAGTTTAACTTCGTAAGTTACAACAATCCAGAAGTAGATGAACTACTCGAAAAGGGGAGGAGGACATTCGACATAAATGAAAGGAAAAAGGCATACTTCAGGATTCAGGAGATACTGGCTGATGAACTCCCTTACCTGTTCCTTTATGTCCCTGATGCACTGCCAATCGTCAATGCAAGATTCCATGGAATTGAGCCTGCCCCGATCGGAATAGGATACAATATAAGTAAGTGGTATGTGCCAAATGGTATGCAGAAGCACAGGATTGAGAAATGAGCCAACGCTGCCTGCAGAACTTTTCCGGTTTAATCTTGCCTTAATCTTCATTCCCTATAATAACAACCAGGTTTAAAAAAACAATTCCTGATACCATAGAGCTGGGGTAGGGGGTTCTGAATCATCTCAGAAGACGCAGCCCGTTGATAATAACCAACAGGCCCCCTACTTCATTTATCAGAATCCCGGGTACAAGGCCGATCCACCCCATCAAGGCTACAGGCACCAGAAAACCTATTATAGTCATTGAGATAATGATATTCTGCCTGATATTATTGACCGCCCTCCTGCTCAGGTTCAACACATAAGGTATTTTGGACAGGTCATCAGACATAAGGACTATATCTCCTGTCTCTATTGCAACATCTGTCCCGGCAGCGCCCAT